>NZ_JBHWMB010000008.1:131506-135091 GCF_042730015.1 Streptomyces sp. NPDC059957
GATACCAAACCCCCTACCCCCTTTCCGAACGCGGTCCTGGACTCCCGGAGGGTGCGCTGCACCTTTGGGTTCCGCACCCCTTCTCCGTATGGTCCTGCCTCTGCTACGACCAGGCCGCGACGAAGTACCCGACCCCGTACGGGGCGTCCTCGTACAGCAGCCGCCCTTCGAGCCCGGCGCCCTCGGCGGCGCCCGCGAGCACCTGCCAGGGGGCCCGGCCGGCGGCCTGGAGCTCGGCGGCGAGCCCCGGGTCGAGGGCGGCGAGTGCGGGCAGGTCGGCGGCGCCGAGCGCGCGGGCGGCTTCGGCGTCGAAGGCGGCGGCGCGCTCGTCCAGGTAGCCGGGGGCCTTGAGGGAGCGGCAGGCGCTGCCGTCACCCATGACGAGCAGGGCGACCCGGTCCTCGCGTGCGGCGAGCTCCCGGCCGGTCTCCAGACACCGCTCGGTGTCCAGCGGCCCGGCGACCCCGAACCCCTCCAGGGGCGCGGCGCCCCAGCCGGCCCGGCCGAGCAGCCAGGCCCCGACGGCGAGCGGCGTGGGCAGCAGGCGCGGGCCCTCCTCGCCCTCGCCCAGCCGTACGTCGGCCCCGGCGCCGAACCCTCGGAAGGTGCCGCGGGCACCCTGGGGGTAGACCCCGTGGTGGTCCTGGTCGCAGGCTCCGACCACGACGAGCAGGTCGGGCCGGGAGGCGGCGAGCACGGACAGCGCGTCGGAACACGCGGTGCGGGCATCGCCGAGTTCGGCGGCGGCTCCCGTGACGAGCTCCGGCAGGAGCATCGGCGGGGCGGGGCAGACGGCGGCGGCTACGAGCATGATCCGCAGCGTAGCCGCCGAGCCTTCACGACGCGCCCCTCGCACCACTCGGCCCTGGCGGGCCTCCCGGGCTTCGCACCGCTGCGCCGGACTCCGCGTCAAGAAGGTGCCCGGCGCGTTAAGAGGGCGCGGCGCAGCCCGACGTGGTCACCGGGAGCGGGGTGGGGACGCCCAGGGTCGGGATGCCGAGGAGGACGCCCTTCGGCTGCGCCGGGGCCTCGTTGCGCTTCTGCCAGGCATCGCCCGCACGGGTCCGGCGTACCGCCCCCGTCGGGCCCTCCGCGAGGAGGTGGTGCGGGGCCGCGTAGGTGATCTCCACGGTCACGACGTCGCCGGGACGGACCTCGCCCTCCGGCTTCGTGAAGTGCACCAGGCGGTTGTCGGGGGCCCGCCCGGACAGCCGGTGCGTGGCGCCGTCCTTGCGGCCTTCGCCCTCCGCGACCATGACCTCCAGGGTCCGGCCGACCTGCTTCTTGTTCTCGTCCCAGGAGATCTCCTCCTGGAGGGCGACCAGGCGCATGTACCGCTCCTGGACGACCTCCTTGGGGATCTGCCCCTCCATGTCGGCGGCCGGGGTCCCGGGGCGCTTGGAGTACTGGAAGGTGAAGGCGTTCGCGAAGCGCGCCTCGCGCACCGCGTGCATGGTCTGCTGGAAGTCCTCCTCCGTCTCGCCGGGGAAGCCCACGATGATGTCGGTGGAGATCGCGGCGTGCGGGATGGAGGCGCGGACCTTCTCGATGATGCCGAGGAAGCGCTCCTGGCGGTACGAGCGGCGCATCGCCTTCAGGATCGTGTCCGATCCGGACTGCATGGGCATGTGCAGCTGCGGCATGACGTTGGGGGTCTCGGCCATCGCCGCGATCACGTCGTCGGTGAAGTCGCGCGGGTGCGGGGAGGTGAAGCGGACCCGCTCCAGGCCCTCGATGGCGCCGCAGGCGCGCAGCAGCTTGGAGAAGGCCTCGCGGTCGCCCAGGTCGGAGCCGTAGGCGTTGACGTTCTGGCCGAGCAGGGTGATCTCGGAGACGCCCTCGGCGACGAGTGCCTCGACCTCGGCGAGGATGTCGCCGGGACGGCGGTCCTCCTCCTTGCCGCGCAGTGCCGGGACGATGCAGAAGGTGCAGGTGTTGTTGCAGCCGACGGAGATCGAGACCCAGGCGGCGTACGCGGACTCGCGCCGGGTCGGGAGCGTGGAGGGGAAGGCCTCCAGCGACTCGGCGATCTCGATCTGCGCCTCTTCCCGGATGCGCGCGCGCTCCAGGAGGACGGGCAGCTTGCCGATGTTGTGCGTGCCGAAGACCACGTCGACCCAGGGGGCGCGGTCCACGATCGTGTCGCGGTCCTTCTGCGCGAGGCAGCCGCCGACGGCGATCTGCATGCCGGGGCGCTTGGTCTTCATCGGCGCGAGCCGTCCGAGGTTGCCGTAGAGCTTGTTGTCGGCGTTCTCGCGGACGGCGCAGGTGTTGAACACGACGACGTCGGCGTCGCCGTCGGAGCCCTGGGGCGCGCGGACGTACCCGGCGTCCTCCAGCAGGCCCGACAGCCGCTCGGAGTCGTGCACGTTCATCTGACAGCCGTACGTCCGGACCTCGTACGTTTTCACAACAGTCGCCTCGCCGCTCTCGGTACTCACCCAGCAAGGGTACGGGTCGGGCGTGGCGGCCCGGGCCGGGCGTAGGCCGGGCGGGCCGGGCGGGCCGTGACAGGACGGCGGGTCGGTGGCAGGATCGCGGCCATGCCTCTCGTACCGCCCCGGATCAGCAGGCGCCGTGCCCTGCGGGCCCTGGTGGCCGTACTGGCCGTGCTCTGCGCCCTCGTCTGGTGGCTGCGGCCCTTCGGCCGGCCGGAGGTCACCGGCGGGATCACCCTCAGCACCGGCGTCCAGAACGGGGTCTACCACCGGTACGGCCTGCTGCTGGAAAAGGCCCTCGCCGAGGACATGCCCGAGTTGCGGGTCAGCCTGAAGCCCAGCGAGGGCTCGCAGCAGAACCTGCAGCGGGTGGCCGCGGGCGAGGCCGATTTCACGGTGTCGACGGCCGACGCGGTAGCCAAGTACCAGGTCGACCGGAAGCCCGGGGCTGAGCGGCTGCGCGCCCTGGCCCGGCTCTACGACGACTACGTCCAGCTCGTGGTGCCCGCCGGTTCGCCCGTCCAGTCCACCCGGGACCTGCGGGGCAAGCGGGTCGCCGTCGGCCAGGAGGGCTCGGGGGTCCGGCTCATCTCGGAGCGGATGCTCACGGCGGCGGGGCTGAACCCGACGCGCGACGTCACCCCGGTGGCCATCGGCATCGACAAGGTTCCGGCGGAGCTGGAGGCCGGCCGGATCGACGCCTTCTTCTGGTCGGGCGGACTTCCCACGACTGCCGTCAAGGAGCTCTCGGAGCGGTTCGAGATCCGGCTCGTGCAGCTCGGCGACCTGGTGGAGGCGCTCCAGGCCAGCGGCAGCCCCGCGCGGTACTACCGGGCGGCGGTGATGCCCCAGGACGCCTACCCGCGGGCCCGCAACACCTCGTCGGTGTCCACCGTGGCGGTGCCGAACCTGCTGGTGACCCGGGAGGACGCGGGCGCCGAGCTCACGGAGCAGTTCACCCGCACGGTGATCGACAGCCGGGACAAGATCGCGCGCCAGGTGCACGCGGCCCAGCTCGTGGACCTGCGGACGGCGATCTACACCGATCCCCTGCAACTGCACGACGGCGCGGCCCGCTACTACCGCTCGGTCAAGCCCTAGTGGTGGGAGGCGGGCGGAGAGCACGGTACCGGCAACCCACCGACCA
>NZ_JBHWMB010000008.1:135101-190417 GCF_042730015.1 Streptomyces sp. NPDC059957
GGAGGGGTGGGGGGGGGAAGGGTTGATGGGTCGATGGCGCGGGGAAGACTTTCCGGTCAACACCACTAGAGGGGTCCGCGCTCACGACCGCAGCAGCATCATCGCCGCCGCCGCGGCCCCGATCAGGCCCGCGTGGGTGCCCAGCGTCGCCGGGACCACCTGGAGGTCCTTGACGAAGGACAGGGTCGCGTACGAGGCCAGGTGCGCCCGGACCGGCCCGAAGAGGATGTCGCCCGAGGCGGCGACCCCGCCTCCGATGACGGCGATGTCGGTCTCGACGAGGGTGGCGGTGGCGGCGATGGCCGCGGCCAGCGCCCGGCCCGCGCGGTCGAAGGCGGCCAGCGCGACGGGATCGCCCGCGGCCGCCGCTGCGGCCACCCCGGCCGCGGTGGCGTCCCCGGCCGGGACCCACCCCTGGGCCAGGGCCCAGGCCGCGATGGCGGTGCCGGAGGCGAGGGACTCCACGCAGCCGCGGCCTCCGCAGACGCAGGGCTCCCCGTCGAAGGCGACGCTGATGTGGCCGATGTGACCCGCGTTCCCGGTGGGGCCGGGGTGCAGCTGATTGTTCAGGACGAGTCCGCCGCCCACGCCGGTGGAGACCACCATGCAGAGCGCGTTGGCGTGCCCGCGGGCAGCGCCCAGCCAGTGCTCGGCGGCGGTCATCGCCACCCCGTCGCCGGCCAGCACCGTCGGGATCCGCAGCCCGTGCCGCGCGAGCTCGGCGTCCACCCGGGCCTGCACGGGGAAGCCCCGCCAGGCGCCGATGTTGACCGGGCTGACCGTGCCGCGTGCGGTGTCCACCGGGCCCGCGCTGCCGATCCCGCACCGGACGGCCGAGCCCCACATCGGGGACTTCGCCAGCTCGGCGACGACCTCCGCGACGGCGGCGAACACCGTGTCCCCGTCGGCGCCGCGCGGGGTGGGTCGGCGGGTGGTGGCCGTCATGGCGCCGTCGGAGTCCACCAGCGCTCCGGCGATCTTCGTTCCGCCGATGTCGATCGCGACCGTCGGGCCGGAGTCGGCCGGCGCGCCGGCGCGGGGGCCGGGGAAGGCGGAGGTGGGGGTGGGAGTGGTCACGGTGGCGCTCCAGGAAGGGGTCGGTTTCAGTATGCGGCCGGCGGCGGCGCCGTACTCTCGCGGGGCTCCAGCCTGGGCCGTTCGCTCTCGCGGGACCTCGGCGGGCCCCCCGCGAGGAGGGCCAGGAGCTCCTCGGCGGCGAGGCGGCCGAAGCCTGCGGTATCGCGGACCAGAGCGGTGAGCCGGGGAAGGGTGACCCGGCAGAGCGCGGAGTCGTCCCAGGCGACGACGGAGAGCCCGCCCGGTACCGGGATGCCCAGCTCGGAGGCGACGGCCACGCCGGCCACCGCCATCACGTCGTTGTCGTAGACGATCGCGGTCGGCTGCTCCGGCCCCGGCTCGGCGAGGATCCGCCGGGTGGCCTGCGCCCCCTCGGCGTCCGAGTAGTCGGTGGTGACCGAGCGCACCTGTCCGGGGGCGAGGCCCAGCCGCTCGGCCTCGGCGCGCAGCGAGGCGATCCGGCGCTCGGTGTGGGCGAGTCCGGGCAGTCCCGCGACGTGCGCGATCCGGCGGTGGCCGAGCCCGTACAGGTGGTCGAGCACCTCCGCCATGGCGCCGGCGTCGTCGGCCCGGACGGCGGACAGTGCGACGGAGGCAGCAGATGCGACGGAGGCAGCGGAGTCGGGGGAAGCGCCGGGGGCGGCCGGGCCGGGAGGAGCCGAGGCCGGTCCCGTCTCCCCCACCGTGACGGCCGGCAGGCCGAGCTGTTCGAGCAGGGCCGGGCGCGGGTCGTCGGTCCTGGGGTCCACGACGACGACCCCGTCGACGCGCCGCTCGGCCCACCAGCGGCGGTAGACGGCGCATTCGGCGTCGAGGTCCTCGACCACCTGGAAGAGCAGGGCGATCCGGCCGGCGGCGAGGACCTCCTGGATGCCGGAGACCAGCTGGAGGAAGAAGGACTCGACGCCGAGGGTGTGCGCGGGCCGGGCGAGGACCAGGCCGACGGCGCCGGACTGTTCGCCGGAGAGGGCGCGGGCGGCGCTGTTGGGCTGCCAGCCGAGCTCCTCGGCGACCTGCCGGATGCGGGCGCGGGTGTCCTGGGAGACCCCGGGCCGGTTGTTGAGCGCGAAGGAGACGGCGCTCTCCGACACCCCGGCCTGGCGGGCGATGTCCTTGATGGTGGGTCTGCGGGCCATGGCCTGTCTCATCCCTCGCTGACGTGGACGGCAATGGCCGGACCGTACGCGATCCTGCCCTGGCAGACCGCCTTGACCACGATCCAGTACTCCCCGGCGGGGGTGCCCGGCGGGGGCCGTACCTCGAACACGGCCTCGGACTCGCCGTCCGGCGGGACCTCGACGGGCAGGACGGCGGGGGCCGTCATCTCCCAGGTGCCGAACGGGGACACGGCGTACGCCTGCCCCGTCAGGGCGGTGCGGATGCCGGTGGAGCCGATCGTCGCCCGTACGGGGGCCCGCCCGCCGGGGGCGACGGTGACGGCGGGCTTCGGCGCGGCCACCCACAGCCCGGTCGGAGTCCCGGCCGGGCCGCCCGGGACGGTGACGGTGAGGACGTCCTCGAAGGTGCCCGCCGGGGTGGTGGCGAGGATCCGGACCAGGTGGTCGCCGGGTTCCGCGCCGGCGGCGGGCTCCACGGTGAGCGGGAGGCAGACGTGCCCGCCGGGCGGGAGTTCGCGGCGCTGCCGGGTCCAGGAGGTGGTCCAGCCCTCCGGGGCCCGGACCTCCAGCCCGACCGGGCCGCCGTCCGTCTGCCCGTGGGCGGCGAGGGTGACCGTGGCCGCGGCCGGGATCCCGTCACACGTCACGGTGTACGGGGCGTCACCGAGCGGAGCGGTCCCCGTGTTGTGCAGCCAGTACCGGCTGAAGACCGGCTCGTGCGGCTCCCGTTCACCCCGGCGCAGTGGCATGCCGGATTCCGTGAGCAGCAGGAGCGTGGTCGTCGCGGCGCCCTGGACCTGCCCCTCGAAGAAGCCGGTCGGGCGGTCCAGCAGATCGGCCTCGGCGGCCGGATCCGTGGGCCACAGGGTCTGCGCCATCACCGGGCGGCCGTGCGTCTCGCGCAGCCGGACGGCGAGGTCACGCCCGTCGCGCCCGTCGCGCCCGTCACCCCCGTTACGCCCGTCACCCCCGTTACGCCCGTCGCACCCGTCGCCGGAGCCCTCGGCCCGCTTCACCGTCTCGATCAGCACCCGGTCGGCCGGCTCCACGCCGAGCAGCGAGCGGGCCGGCGGCCGGGGACCCGCGCCGGGGGCGGCCGTGACGGCGGTGAGCGGCTTGTTGAACTCCCGTCCGCGGCGCACCAGGTCCACCGCCCGCCAGTCCCCGGAGCCCGCGACCAGCGCGTGCTCGAAGACGTGGGTCCAGTGCTGGAGCTGGAAGGAGCTGCCGTCGGGCGCGGTGCGCCGCGGAGGGTCCATCCACTCCCCGCTCGGGCGGCCGGTGCAGGAACGCATCAGGGTGCTGTGCAGCCGCCCGGCGGTGTCGACGGCGAAGCTGGGCGTGCCGCGCACCAGGACCCCGACGGTGCGGCCGGCGTACGCCGCCTCGTGCGGGTGCGCTGCGCCCGCCGGAGCTTCGGCTTCGATGCGGCCCGACGCGGCGACGGCCCGGGCGAGCTGCTCCGGCGGCCCGGCGTGGATCAGGACCGGCAGGTCCCGCAGGCCCGTCAGGTCGCAGCCGGGGCTCCAGAGCGAGCGGAGCCCCGCTCGGGCCGCTACCCAGACCTGCCCGTGTTCCCGTAGGGCTTCTCGCAGGGCCTTCTCCTCGGCGGGGCCGGCCGACTCCAGCAGCGCCGCCGCGAAGGGGTTCTGCTCGGGGCCGCCGAGTGCGATGCGGAAGTCGGGCAGGCTGCTGTCCAGCGCCAGGTCGCCCCAGCGCGGCCCGGCCGCCCGGGTCGGGGTCGCGGTGACCCCGTACCGGCCGAGCGCGGTGACCAGTTCCCGGAGTCCGTGCGGGGTGTCCGCGTCCGGGAGGACGATCTCCGCCGCGCCCAGGGCCCGGCCGCCCGGACCGGTCATCGGCGCCGACAGGGCGAACCAGTTCAGGCAGGGGCTGTCCAGGGTCCAGGGGGCCCGGGTGTGGTCGGCCCCGGTGTCAGCCTCGGGGAAGGCGAACCCGCGCCCCACCGCGGACGCCGCGGTCTCGGCGACGGGCAGCGCCCCGGGCACGTCCGCGGGGATCCGCAGCCGCAGCAACTGGTCGGAGCCCTCGAAGGCGTGCACCGTCGTGGTGAGTTCCGCCCGGTCCAGGCCGTCCCACAGGGTGGTGGTCCGGGTCCAGCGGACGGGCCCGGTCCGCCCGGTGGCCACGATGCGCGAACCGAGCGGCCCCCGCTCCGCGCGGCAGGACTCGGCGGGCCCGGCGCCCGAGCCGGTCCCCGGGCCCTTGGGCAGCAGGTGCCAGGGGCCCTCTCCGAAGTAGGGGTGCTTGTCGTACTCCTCCTGGACGACGAGCTCGTCCACCTCGCCGGGGGTGAGGACCTCCTGCCCGGTGCGCCGGTCCAGCAGCCGGGCGAGGCCGCCGCCGCGTGCGGGATCGGCCTCGGCGCGCAGGAACTCGTTCTGCACGGCGTGCCCCGGGGCCGGCTCCCAGCCGCCGGAGAGCGGCAGTTCAGAGGTGGCCAGCCACCAGGCCCTGTTCTCGTATAGCTACGGCCAAGGGACATGTAGCGCTGTGTAATCGCCCCAGGTCCTCGTTTCCCCCGACAGGGTCCCTCGTTGGACTGAACGAGTGATCGCGGGCGGGGGAGGGGCGCGGGTGCGGCAGGACTGGGAGCCGGAGGACCTGATCGAGGTCTGGACGCTGCTCGAAGACGACATGAAGAGGGTGCGGAACAAGTCCGGGGCGACCCGGTTGGGGTTCGCGTTGCTGCTGAAGTTCTTCGAGGTGGAGGCCCGGTTCCCGGAGACGGTCGAGGAGGTGCCGGTCGCTGCGGTGGGGTACGTGGCTCAGCAGGTGAAGGTTCCGGCCGAGGCGTGGGCGGACTACAGCTGGGAGAGCAAGGCGATCCAGCGGCACCGGAGCGAGATCCGGGCTGCGTACGGATTCCGGGCGAACACCGAGGAGGACCAGGAGCGGCTGGCCGGGTGGTTGGCAACCGAACTGTGCCCGGTGGAGCTGTCGCGGGACCGGCTGGCGGCCGCAGTGGTGGCCCGCTGCCGCAACGACCACATCGAGCCTCCGGCACCGGGGCAGGTCCGGCGGCTGGTCGGCAAGGCGGTGAAGGACTTCGAGGCTCAGTTCTGCCACGGCACGCTGGACCGCCTCAGTCTCGCGACGCGCTCGCGTCTGGAGGACCTGGTCGCCGGCAGCGTGACCGAGACGGTCGAGGGGGCGGACGGTGACGGCTCTGTGGCCGGCGGAGGCCGGTCGCACTTCGCCGAGCTGAAGACCGACCCCGGGGCCCCGGGCCTGGAGAGTCTGCTGGCGGAGGTGAACAAGCTGAAGCGCGTCCGGCGCCTGGAGCTGCCCGCTGACCTGTTCTCGGACGTGTCCGAGAAACTGGTGGACGCCTGGCGGGCGCGGGCGTCGAAGGAGTACCCGGCGAATCTGGAGCGGATGAAGCCGCCGCGGCGACTGACGCTGCTGGCCGCGCTGTGCCATGTGCGGCAGACGGAGATCACCGACTCGCTGGTGGACCTGTTCATCCAGCTCGTACTGAAGATCAACACCCGGGCGGAGCGGAAGGTCGACAAGGAGCTCAACGCCGAGCTGAAGAAGATCCGGGGCAAGGACGCGATGCTGCTGCGGGTCGCGGAGGCCGCGCTGTCGGAGCCGTCCGGCACGGTGCGGCGGGTGATCTACCCGGTGGTCGGGGGAGAGGGGACGCTCAAGGCCCTCGCCGCGGAGGCAGCGGCGAACGAGGCCCGTTACAAGGCCCGGGTCCGTACGGTGCTGCGGTCGTCGTACTCGGCGCACTGGCGGCGGATGCTCTCGCCGCTGCTGGGCACGCTGGAACTGAAGTGCAACAACACCTCCTACCGGCCGGTGATGGACGCGATTGACCTGCTCCAGCGCTACCTGGAGCAACCGTTGAAGGAGGGTGCGTTCTTCGACCCGGCCGAGAAGGTGCCGCTCGCGGGGGTGGTGCCCGAGCAGTGGCGTGCGGCGGTGGTGGACGACAAGAGCCGGGTTGAGCGCATCCCGTACGAGCTGTGCGTGCTGGTGGCGCTGCGGGACGCGGTGCGCCGGCGGGAGATCTGGGTGGTGGGCGCGAACCGGTGGCGCAACCCCGAGGACGACCTGCCCGCGGACTTCGAGGACAACCGGGACGTGCACTACGCCGCCCTGGGCCAGCCGCAGGACGCCGGCGAGTTCATCGCCGCTCTCCAGGGCAAGCTCCGCACCTCGCTGGACCGCTTCGAGCAGGCGCTGGCGGAGGGTACGACGGGCGGGGTCGCGGTCGTCAAGAAGCACGGCGAGCCGTGGATCAGGGTCTCCCCACGGGGGAAGCAGGAGGAGCCCGAGTCCCTGGTGGCGATCAAGGGCGAGATCGAGCGGCGCTGGGGCACCATCGACCTGCTGGACATCTTGAAGTACGCGGAGTTCGACACCGGCTTCATCGCCGAGTTCACCTCGGTGGCCACCCGGGAGATGCTCTCGAAGGATGTGCTGCGGCGCCGCCTGCTGCTGGTCCTGTTCGGGCTGGGCACGAACATGGGGATCAAGCGGGTCGCGGTGACGGGCAAACACGGCGAGAGCGAGGCGACGCTGCGCAGGGTCCGGCACCTGTTCGTCAACCGCGCCAACATGCGCGCGGCCCTGCGGAAGCTGGTGAACGCCACCTTCGCCGCCCGGGACGAGATGTGGTGGGGCACCGGCACGGCGTGCGCCTCCGACAGCCGCAAGTTCGGCGCCTGGTCCTCGAACCTGATGACCGAGTGGCACCAGCGCTACCGGGGCCCCGGGGTGATGATCTACTGGCACGTCGAGCGGAAGTCGGTGTGTATCTACTCCCAGCTCAAGTCCTGTTCGGCCTCCGAGGTCGCCTCGATGATCGAGGGCGTGCTGCGGCACTGCACCGACATGGAGGTGGACCGGCAGTACACCGACACCCACGGCGCCTCCATCGTCGGGTTCGCCTTCGCCCACATGCTCGACTTCAAGCTGATGCCCCGCTTGAAGAACATCGGCTCCGCGAAGCTGTACCGCCCGTCGGCCGGAGAGGACGAGAACTGGCCCCACCTCGCGCCGGTGCTGTCCACCAAGACGATCAACTGGGACTTGATCGCCCAGCAGTACGACCAGATCGTGAAGTACACCACCGCTCTGCGCCTGGGCACCGCCGAGGCCGAGCAGGTCCTGCGCCGCTTCACCCGCGGTGGCCCCAAGCACCCCACCTATCAGGCGATCGAGGAGCTGGGCCGGGCCGTGCGCACGGCGTTCGTCTGCGACTACCTCGCCGACGTCGAGCTGCGGCAGGAGATCCACGAGGGATTGCAGGTCGTGGAGAACTGGAACAGCGCGAACAAGGACCTCTTCTACGGCAAGGACGGCGACCTGGCCGGGCAGGACAAGGAGTCCCAGGAGGTGTCCATGCTCGCCCTCCACCTGCTCCAGTCCGCCCTGGTCCACGTGAACACGCTGCTGATGCAGCAGATCCTCGCCGATCCGAAGTGGGCTGACATGCTCACCGCCGCGGACCGGCGGGCCCTGTCCCCGCTGTTCTGGACGCACGTAAATCCCTACGGCCGGTTCGAGCTGGACATGGACAGCCGCCTCGACCTGGACCTGGCAGTCCGGGCATCCGTCGTACCTGGGCCGCGCATCCCTGAGGCCGTACCAGCCAAGGCCCGGGCGTGACGAACTCCAGGTGCGAGCTCGGCCCTAGCCTCCGGATTGCCCGATGAGCGACTCGACTCCGTCCAGCATCCGTGCGAGCCCGAACTCGAAGAGAGCGTCGAGTTCGAGGCCGGCATCCTCTTGGTCGAAGAGAGTGGACAGGATCGGATAGGACCCAGCGGTCTGGATCGTTTCCATCCGTGGTTCGTTGGAGGCCATCCATTCCTCGGGTGTCATGCCGGTGTCCTGCCGTGCTTGCGACTCCAGCTCGACGGCCGCCGCGACGCCCTGGGCGTACCCGAGGAGCGCGAGGTGGACGTGGAGGATCTGGGTCGGTGTCAGCCCCAGGCCGGTCAGTGCGCTGAGGACCCGCTCGGTGTACCGCATTGCGTGGGGTGAGGCCATCGGCCGGGTGAGGGCGGCCATGGCTCGTGCCAGCCAGGGATGGCGCTTGTACAGGGCCCATAGCCAGCGGGCCTCCCGTTCCAGTCGTGCGCGCCAGCCGGGCGGTCGCGGCCCCGGCGGTTCTCCGTTGAACACGGTCTCCGACATCAGCCGTACGAGCTCGCCCTTGCTCGGGACGTGGCGGTAGAGCGCCATGGTGGAGGCGCCGAACTCGGTTGCGACGCGGCGCATGGAGAGCGCGGCGAGACCTTCGGCGTCGACGAGAGCGATCGCGGTGCGGATGATGCGGTCCCGGGTGAGCCCCTGGTGCGGAGTGGAAGGCCGTTCTCGTCCTGATTCGGCGACCACGGTGCCGACGCCGGGCACGGCCCGCACCAGACCCTCCTGGCTCAGGGTGGCGAGCGCCTTCGTCGCGGTCGCCATGGCGACGCCCCACTCCTGGGTGATGCGCCGGGTGGAAGGGATACGGGCACCGGGCTCAAGCTCACCCGAGGCAATGAGCCGACGGATGTCGCCGGCGATGCGGAGGTAGGGCGGTTCCACAGTCATGACCACACTGTACTAGTGCACTCACAGGGCATTGTGGCTGCTCAGAGCCGATAGATGGCGGGGTGCACTAGGTACCTGTTTGCGGCGTACGCCATGCTCCCGGTTCCCTGCCGTTCATGGAGAACTCACCCGGCCCCCGCGCGGGGCGCAAGGAATGGACCGCCCTGGGCGTTCTGATGCTGCCCCTGCTGCTCGTCTCGATGGACGTCTCGGTCCTGTACTTCGCGATTCCCTACGTCAGCCAGGACCTGGAGCCCAGCGCGACGCAGCAGCTGTGGATCCTCGACATGTACGGCTTCGTCCTCGCCGGGCTCCTCATCCCGATGGGTGCGTTCGGCGACCGGATCGGCCGGCGCGCGCTGGTGCTCGCGGGAGCGGTGCTCTTCGGAGCGGCCTCGGTTGCCGCCGCGTACGCGCACACCGCCGAACTGCTCATCGCCGTACGCGCGCTGCTGGGACTCGGCGGCGCCGCCTTGATGCCCTCGACCCTCGCCCTGATTCGCAACCTTTTCCACGACGAGAAGCAGCGCGGCAAGGCGGTGACGCTGTGGACCGCCGTCATGACGACGGGCATTTCGCTGGGGCCCGTGGTCAGCGGTCTGCTGCTGGAGCACTTCTGGTGGGGCGCGGTCTTCCTGATCAACCTGCCCGCGATGGTGCTGCTGCTCGTGCTGGTGCCGTTCCTGGTGCCGGAGTTCAAGTCGGCGAAGCGCGAGCGCTTCGACCTGCTGAGCGCGGTGCTGTCACTCGGCACTGTGCTCCTGGTCATCTATGGCATCAAGGAATGGGCCCGGCACGGGTACGAGCCGCTGCCCGCCCTCGCCATCAGCGTGGGGCTCGTGCTCGGATTCGTCTTCGTGCGCCGGCAGAAGCACCTCGCGCATCCGATGATCGACCTCGGCCTGCTTGGCCGGCGTACTTTCGGCGGCCCGGTGTTCGCCAATCTCCTCGCGATGTTCGCCACGGTCGGGATGGCCGTCTTCCTCACCCAGTACCTGCAGTCCGTCCTGGGCCTGAGCCCGTTGAAGGCCGCACTGTGGAGCCTGGTACCGGCTGCCGGAGTGGCCGTCATGGCCCCGGCGGGAGCCGCGCTCGCACAGCGCATGGACCGCGCGTACGTCATGGGCGGCGGCTTCCTCCTCTCCGCCTGTGGGTTCCTCTGGGTGACCCAGGTGCGCACCGACTCGGCCCTCTGGTTCACCCTCGCCGGCGTCTCCCTTTACGCGGGCGGCCTGGTCGCCGCCATGACCCTCGCCAACGAACTCGCCCTCGGCGCGGCCCCGCCGGAGCGCGCGGGATCAGCCGCGGCCGTGCTGGAGTCGGGCCAAGAGCTCGGCGGAGCGCTGGGCATGGCGATCCTCGGATCCATCGGGGCAGCCATCTACAGCCGCGACATGGCCGGAGCACTGCCCCCCGGAGTACCGCAGGCCGAAGCCGTCCGCGAAACACTGGGCGCCGCGACGGCCACCGCGGCCCAACTGCCGGACAGGACCGCAGGCGTCGTACTGGAGGCCGCGCGCGACGCCTTCACTCACGGGATGAGCTTCGCAGCCGTCGGCGCGGCCGTCGTCATGGCCGGTGCCGCCCTCTTCTCGTTCACCTGGCTGAAGGGTGCAGGCAAGACGAGGCGCCCGACGGAAGCATCTGCCGACCCGCGGCCCGCGACCCTCGCGTCGTGAAGGCCGTCTAGAGCCACTTGTTGCGGCGTAGCGTGCGGTAGATCACGGTGCACACGGTGATGATGAGTACCCAGACCGCCGGGTAGCCATACGGGGACTTGAGCTCGGGCATGTGCTCGAAGTTCATGCCGTACACGCCGACGATCATGGTGGGGACGGCGATGAGGGCGGCCCAGGCGCTGATGCGGCGCATGTCGGCGTTCTGCTGCACACCGAGCTGGGCGATGCTGGCGGTGAGCATGCCGCTTACCAGTTCGTCGAAGGACAGGATCTGTTCGCTGACCCGCTGATGGTGGTCGGCCACGTCCCGAAAGTACGTGGCCACCTTGGGCGGGATCCCAGGGACGGTGCCTTCACTGAGACGCTGCAGGGCGCTGGTGAGCGGCATGACAGCTCGTTTGAACTCCAGGAGTTCCCGCTTGAGCTGGTAAATGCGCCCGGCGTCGACCGGAGTGCCGGGGGAAAAGACCTCGGCTTCCAGGGTGTCGACGTCCCCGGCAAAGGCGTCGGCGACGTCGACGTAGCGGTCGACGACCATGTCCGCAACCGCGTGCAAGACGGCGGCGGGGCCGCCGCCCAGCTGCTGCGGGTCTTCCTGGAGCTGTCGGCGGAGATCGTCGAGCGGCGGGGCGCTGCCGTGGCGGACGGTGATTGCGTAACCGGGCCCGGCGAAAACCATGATCTCGCCGGTGTCCACGATCTCGCTGGTCGCGGTGACCTTTTCGTGGTCGACGTACACGATCGTCTTCAGCACCAGGAACAGCATGTCCCCGTAGCGTTCCAACTTGGGACGCTGGTGCGCGTTGACCGCGTCCTCGACGGCGAGGGTGAAGGCCGAAGGCTTCGGCGACTTCGTGCAGCTGTTCCGCGCTGGGCTCGTACAGGCCGATCCACGCGAACCGGCCGGCCTCCGCATCTATCCGCTGCATGATCTTGCCCAGGCTTACCTGCCCCGGGATGCGGTGCCCGTCCTCGTACAGAGCACAGTCCACCGTTGCCGACGGCAGATCCCCCTCCTTCTCCTCTCCCCGCTGTGCCACAAATTCCTCGTTCCGCTCGTTCACGTATCGGGGTGCAACCTACCCGGCCGGCGTGCCGTCCAAGTTCGCTGCCAGGTACGTCACGTCCGACGACGTGCGGCGGGGTCGCGCTCGGCGACGTGCCGCGCGACCGCGTCGACGCCGGGACGGGCGTACCGCTCCAGGGAGCGGACGGAGGCGTGCCGGGAGCGGGCCAGCAGCATGGGCGTGGAGGTGCCGCTCTCCGCGTCGTGGGTGAGCGCGCTGTGGCGGAGCCGGTGCAGGGTCCAGCCGTCCAGGTCCTCGATGCCTTCGGGTGAAGCGAGCGGGTTGGCCAGCAGCCGGGTGTTCTCCTCGAAGATCTCCTCGGCCCGGCGGTAGGAAAGCCGGGCACGGCCGGTCTCCGGGCACACGTCCAGTGTCGGCGTTCCGGCTGGGGCCTTGCGGTCGGTGAGGAACAGCGGGCCACGGGTACGGCGGGAGATCAGGCGGGGCAGCAGCTGGGCCGTGCCGGACTGCCAGTGAATCCACTCGGTTGCCCCGCCCTTGGCGGTGATCCTGCCGCGTTTGTCCTGCGGGTACAGATCCTCGACGTTCAGGCATAGCACCTCGTCGGCCCGTGCGGCGGACTCGTAGAGCATCTTCCACTGCGTCTTCTCCCGGAGACCGACGTCCAGGCGCCCCAGGGCGGCAATCTGGTTCTCGGCCAGGGCCTTGGTGCGGTCCGGCGGGGCCGGCCGCCGCTCGATCCCGAGCGTCGGATCGCCTTCGATCCAGCCCTGGCGCTGCCACCAGCCGATCGCCTTGCGCGCGATGGACAGCTCTCGGTTGACGGTGTCGGCATCCATCTCGTCCGCCCGGGACGCGGCCAGCTCAGCCAGTACCTCCGGCAGGACCGGGTCGTCGATCGCCGCGACCGGGAAGGCGGGCGGCTTCGCGCCCCTGCGGGCGGGCCCGGTCGGCGCCGGTTCACCGGTGAGCATCCATCCCCACGTCGTCAGCGAGATCCGGTAGATCCGCGCGGAGGACTTCGCAATGCCGGCACCGGTGAGGTACCGCTCGACCGCCGCGATGTACGAGGAAGGCGGGGCGGACAGGGGCACCACCCGGGCGCGCGGCAGCCGGAGCGCGCCCTCACTCCCGAGTTCGGTCACTGGTTCGATCGTCACGCCCCGCCCCGCCCTTCCAGCACTGCCGCAGTAAATGCGTACACCTCACCCCGGCAGTCAGAATGGCCCGCCGCAGGTCGGGATGATCACGGTAGAGGCTCCACCGCAGTAAATCCGGCATTTACTGCGGCACCACCCTGGCGGGCTGCCGCGGTGGCAAAAGTCCGATAAGCCGAACTCGGATCGGGCCCGGCGCTACCGCCAACCGCCGTACCGTCAGCCCTCGCGCCGGGCCCGCCCCCGAGCATCACCCAGCGCTACATGTCCGTTCGCCGTAGCTATACGAGAACAGGGCCCACCAGGTGCGGTGGCCGAGCGAGGGCACGTCCACGGCGAGGAAGGCCAGTTCGGCCGCCCCATCGGCGACGGCCTCGACGTGCACGGGCGCTGCACGGCCCGCCTCGTCCAGGACGGCGATCAGGTGTGCGTCGCGGTCGTCGGCGATGCCGAGCGCCGCCAGCTCGACGCGGGTGCGGACCAGGTCGGTACGGGTCCACGAGACCGGGTTGTGCACGGTCACGGCGAGCGGTCCGGGGCCGCGGGTGTCGGCCGCGGCGGTGATCGCGGCGAGTGCCTCCTCCCGTACTCCGGCGGCCAGTTCACGGGCCTCGCGCCAGGTGGGGAGCAGGTCGAGGTACACCTGGTCGGAGAAGGTCCCGGTGACGGCGTCGTGGTGGGCGGCGTGCAGGAGGTGGCGCCAGGCCTTGGAGAGGGTCTGCCCGGGGTAGGAGGTCAGGCCTTCGGCGCAGGCCAGGGCGGCGAAGGTCTCGGCCTGTTCGAGGAGGTTCTCGGCGGCCCGGTGCGCCTGTTTCACGTCGGCGTAGGTGACGTCCTTGCCGGTGTAGACCGGGCCCATCTCCCGGGTGACCGGGAGCGGTTGCTCGCCGCGCGCGGCGAGTTCGGCGCGGACGGCGTCGAAGTGGGCGCGCGGGCCGGTGTGTTCCATGCGGGGCCAGCAGTAGCGGCGGTTCCAGGCGTGCTGTACGTCCAGGCCCCAGCGGTGCGGCCAGGAGAAGTCGGTGCCCATCGGGATCAGGACGTTCTTCGTCGCGGCGGCGGTGCGCAGCAGCTCGTACAGGTCCAGCAGCTGTTCGGCGGCGGCCCCGGCGTCCGGTGCCTGGTGGGAGAACCAGCCGGCGGAGTAGTGCGCGGGCAGGTAGTGCAGGAGGAGGCCCTCTCCGCCGGGGGCGATCCATTCGTACTCGGCGGGCAGCTGCATGGCGGCGGGGGCGCGCAGCTCGTCTCCCCAGGTGTCCATCATCGGCCCCCACTGGTGGTGGGGGCCGCGGGCGAGGACGGCGGAGTCGAGTCCGGCGCCGGCCATCAGGGCGGGGAAGGAGGGGTCGTGGCCGAAGACGTCGAGCTGCCAGGCGGTGCGCGGGTCGGCGCCGAGGGTGCCGCGGTGCAGGGCGAGGCCGTGGACGGCGGAGCGGATGGTGGTCTCGGCGGAGGTGAGGTTGGTGGAGGGCTCGTTGTAGGTGCCGCCGACGATCTCCACGCGGCCTTCGGCGACGAGCGCCCGCAGCTCGGCGCGTTCGGCGGGGTGGGTGTCCCAGTAGGGCTTGAGGTAGTCGACCTCGGAGAGCACGAAGCGGTACGCCGGGTCCTCGCGCGCCTGCTGGAGGTGGAGCGGGATCAGGGTGAAGGCGGGGACGCCGGTGTACTCCCAGCCGTGCTCGGCCTCGCCGGGCTTCAGCGGGGCGTCCCAGAGGGCGGTGTAGGCGGCTTGGGTGTTCCACCACATGGGGTCGTAGTGGAAGTGCGGGACCAGTCGGACGGTCCAGCCGGGCTCTGCGACGACCAGTTCGAAGGGGTGCTCGGCGAGCGGCCGCCCGTCGGGGGTGGTCACGCGGACGGCGGCGGGCAGGACGGTCCCGGGGGCGGCGCCGGGGGTGCGGACGGCGACCTCGACGGTGGACTCCGGGACGGGCCGGGGGCCGGACCCGGCCAGATCGGCGCGGGCGTCGGTGCCGGCGTAGGCCTCCGCGGTGTCGGCCCGCACGATGCGGGGGTGCGGGGTGGTGATGCCGTCGCCCTGCACCGCCACGTGCAGCGGGCCGGCCGGGCGGGCCCTGCGGATGCGGACCCGGACGACCTGGGAGGGGTTCTCCGACGGGCCGGCGAAGAGGGCCGGGGTGGTGACCGACGTGACGGCAATTCCGCTGTCCATTTCCGCACACTTCCTTGCGTGACAACACCGCTCAACAAGAACTAAACCGCATTAGTGCGCTTAGCTTCAAGCGGCTGGAACCCGCCTGTCAACGGGACTGAAGCGCATAAGTACCAGCGTCCGCGAGATCAGGACTTCCATCCCGCCAAGTCGGGACGTTCGGAGTTGAGGATCCTGTTGACTTATCCCCCGCACAGGCGGCAGGTTGTGGGCATCCCGCGAATTCCCCATGAACTCCAGGACCCTTCATGCACGACGGCACCGCCGCCTCCGCACCCGCACCCGCCCGCACCCTGCGTTTCGGTGCCAACTACACGCCGACGCGCGGCTGGTTCCACCACTGGCTCGACTTCGACCTCGACGAGGTCAAGGCCGACCTCGACTCGATCGCCGCCCTCGGCCTGGACCACGTACGGGTCTTCCCCCTGTGGCCGGTGTTCCAGCCGAACCGGACGCTGATCCGGCCGCGAGCCGTCGAGCAGCTCGTCGCTCTCGCCGACGCGGCCGCCGACCGCGGGCTCGACGTCAACGTGGACGGCCTCCAGGGGCACCTGTCGAGCTTCGACTTCCTGCCCGCGTGGACCGGCACCTGGCACCGGCGCAACATCTTCAGCGATCCGCAGGTCGTCGCCGGGCAGGAGGAGTACCTGCGCACGCTGGCCGCCGCCCTCGCCGACCGGCCGAACTTCCTCGGCATGACGGTCGGCAACGAGATCAACCAGTTCTCCGACGATCCGCACCCCTCCCCCGACCGGATCGCGCAGGAGCAGGCCGGTCGCTGGCTGGAGCGGATGCTCGCCGCCTGCGAGGCGGGCGCGCCGGGCCGCATGCACCTGCACGCCGAGTACGACGCCGCCTGGTACCAGGACGGCCACCCCTTCACCGTGGCCCAGGCGGCCCGGCTCGGCGCCGCGACCGCCGTGCACTCCTGGGTGTTCAACGGCACCGCCCAGCGCCACGGCCGGACCGGGACGGCGACCGAGCACCACGCCGCGTACCTGATCGAGCTCTCCAAGGCATGGGCCCGCGATCCGCTCCGCCCGGTCTGGCTCCAGGAGGTGGGCGCGCCCGCGCCCCTGATCCGGCCCGAGCACGCGGCCTCCTTCACCGAGGCGACCGTGGCGAACGCCCTGGACTGCCCCGGCCTGTGGGGCGTGACCTGGTGGTGCTCGCACGACGTGTCCCGGGAGCTCGCGGACTTCCCCGAGCTGGAGTACGGGCTCGGGCTGCTCACCAACGACCGCCGGACCAAGCCCGCCGGCGAGGTGATCGCCCGGATCACCGGGGAGTGGCGGGGCCGCGAGCACCGCCCGGCGGTGCGCGGGACCGCGCTCGCCGTGGACGTGGGCGGCGCCGAGTCCGCGCCGAACCGCTCGGTGTGCGCCCCCGGAGGGGCCTTCTTCGAGGCCTGGGCGGCGCTCACCGCCGAGGGGGTCCGGCCGGCCGTGGTCCTGGCGGAGCTGGCCGGGGACGCGGAGCACCTGGCCGCCCGCGGCATCACGGAGGTACTGCACGTGTCCGACGTCCGCACCCGGGCCTGACCGGCCCCACCCGGCCTGACCGGCCCCACCCGGCCTGACCGGTCCCACCGGGACCCGAGCGGTCCCACCCGGCCCCGACCGGCCCCACCGGGACCCGAGCGGGCGCAACCCGGCCGGGCCCCGGCCGGACCCGCCCCCGCTCGGCCGCACGGCGCCCGACCCGGCCCCACCTGTCCGCTACGGAGGAGAACCCCTCATGTCCGAGATCGACAACGGAGTCGACCCTCGCACCGCCCGCCGGCCCGCCCCCCGCCCCGCCTCCATACGCCCCACCCGGCGCGGAATGCTGTTCGCCGGAGCGGGAGCCGGGGCCGCCGCCCTGCTCTGCACGACGGCCGGCCCGGCGTCGGCAGCCCCGGCGGCGGCAGCCCCGACGGACCGCGCCCACGCCCCGGGCACCGGCCCCGCGCCGGCCGGGTCGCCCGCGGACCTGTCCCCGTACGCCTCGTACTGGTTCCCGGACTCGCTGCCCGCCGGGACCCCGGGTCCCGGGATCACCTGGCGCTCCCTCATGCGGTGGACCCCTGAGTCCGACCCCGATCTGGCCTACAACACCGCGACCGTGCCGCTGGCGCCCCGCTTCACCCCGGTGCCGCCGAACACCACGGCCCGCGCCGGCCAGGCCCGTATCGCCTCGCTCGTCTCCTTCGGGAACACGGCCGGCAATCCGGCCCAGGGCTCCCCGACCGCCGACTACTACGCCCTCAGCCACTGGGCGTACATCGACGAGCTGGTCTTCTGGGGCGGCTCCTCCGGCGAGGGCATCGTGCTCGCGCCGAACGCGCCCGTCACCGACGCCGCGCACCGCAACGGCGTCCGGGTGATGGGCAACGTGTTCCTGCCGCCCGTGCCCTACGGCGGCGACCTCCAGTGGACCCGCGACCTGGTCCAGCGGGACTCCCTCGGCCGGTTCCCGGTCGCCGAGAAGCTGGTGCAGGTGGCACGGGCGTACGGCTTCGACGGCTGGTTCGTCAACGCGGAGACCGAGGGCGGCGACAGCGAACTCGCCTCCCGGATGCAGCAGTTCCTGCGCGCCCTGCGCACGGCCGGTGAACCGCACGACCTCTCCATCACCTGGTACGACGCGATGAACTCCACCGGCAAGGTCGGCTGGCAGGGCGCGCTGAACGAGCTCAACCAGGAGTTCTACGAGGACCGCCGCGGCAAGGTCGCGGACACGATGTTCGTGGACTTCCGCTGGACCCCGGCCAAGCTCGCCGCCTCCGGCGACCTCGCCGACCGGCTCGGCCGCAGCCGCCACGAGCTGTGGGCGGCCGTGGACACGGAGTCGAACGGCTGGAACTCGAAGGTCGACTGGGACGCGATCGTCCCGCGCGGACGGGACCACACCGTCTCCTACGGCTTCTACCGGCCGGAGTGGACCCGGAACCACCTCACCGACCGCTCCCCGGGCGCCTTCCACCGTGCCGACGACCGGTTCTGGACGGGCGCGTCCCTGGACCCCGCCCACCCCTCCCCGCAGGACACCTGGCGGGCCCCCGCCACCGTCGTCGCCGACCGGTCCACCGTGACCGCGCTGCCCTTCGCCTGCTCCTTCAACACCGGCCACGGGGAACGCTGGTACGAGGACGGCGAGCCCGTCTCCGACACCGGATGGAACCACCTCGGCCTCCAGGACCGGCTCCCGGGCCGCCGCTGGGCCGTGCACACCACCGGGACCCGCCCCGAGGTCACCCTCGACTTCGCCCGCGCCTGGCGCGGCGGCTCCAGCCTGCTCGTCACCGGTGAGCTCACGGCCCCGGCCGCGATGGCCCTGCACGCCACCCGGCTGCCGCTGACCCGCTCCTGCGTCGCCGAGCTGGTGCACCGCACGGAGTCGGGCCCGGTGACGGTCGAGCTGGGCGTGGCGACCCGTCAGCCGTCCGGCCCGGGGCAGGAGGTCCCGTACACCTGGCTGAAGGCGGAGACGATCGGGACCGGGCAAGGGTGGCGCACGACGAGGGTCCGGCTGTCGGAACTGGCGGGCGAAACCGCCCACGCCCTGGCTGTACGGATCACCCGACGCGGGAAGGAGCCGGTGCGCTGGCGGCTCGGGGCGGTGTCGGTACGCGAGGCCGCCGCGCGGCCCCGCCCGGCGACTCCGGGCACCCCGGCCGTGTCCGCCTCGGCCCAGCAGTCCGGCAAGGCCGCCGTGCGACTGGCCTGGCAGCGGGCCGCAGGGCCCGTCCGCCACTACGAGGTGTCCCGCCTCCTTCCGGACGGCGCCCGCCGCTTCCTCGGCGGCACCTGTGGCACCGCCCTGTACCTGCCCGGCGTCGAGCGCGCCGGCCGGGAGAAGGCGGCCGTCTTCGAGATCCGGGCCGTCGACGAGCTGTACGCCGTCTCCGAGCCCACCCGTACCGCCCTGACCTGGACTGGAGCCCTCTGATGCATGACGACCGCGCAGTGCTGGAAGGCCGCCTCAAGCGGGTCCTCGACGAGCGGATCCGCCCGGCCGTGTACCCGCTGTCCGCGCCGCTGGCCGTCGAGGCCTGGACCGCCCCGGGCCGCGAGCCGGTCCCGGTGGCCGAGGGACTGGCGGCCCCGCACGGCCCCGCCGCCGTCGGCGACGCCTGGGGCGCACCCTGGGACACCACCCGTGCCACGGACCTGCTGGAGCGCCCGCTGGCCGAAGCCCTTGCGCTGGTGGCGGCCTCCGGCGCTGGCCGACGTACGGCTGAGTCCGTTCGAGCTGGTGACCCTGCGGTTCACTCGGCCCTGACAGTTCACTCGGCCCTAGCGGTTCACTCGGGCAGCGCGGTGGGGTCGGTGCGCGGGACGGCCACCGTCACGCGCAGCCCGTGCGGCGGGTTCTGCTCGTAGGAGAGGGACCCGCCGCCCGCGGCGAGCAGGATGCGGGAGATGGACAGGCCCAGGCCGGAGCCCTTGATGTTCTGGTGGCGTCCGCTGCGCCAGAACCGGTCCCCGATCCGCAGCATCTCCTCCTCGGTGAGCCCGGGGCCCCGGTCGGCGACCACGATCAGCACCCGGTCGCTGTCCACGGAGAGCGCCACCTCGACGTCTTCACCCGCCGGAGTGAACTTGAGGGCGTTGTCGATGACGGCGTCGAGCGCGCTGGAGAGCGCGATCGGGTCGGCCCAGCCGGTGGCGGCGCTGCGCCCCGTCCCGGTGAGCCGGACGCCCTTCTCCTCGGCGAACGGGCGCCAGGCGGTCACCCGCTCGGCGGCCAGCCCCGCGATGTCTATCAGGCTGATCTCGGCGGCGGCGTGCTCGGCCAGAGCCAGGTCCAGCAGGTCGTCGAGGACCTGGGTCAGCCGCTTGCCCTCGGTCCGCACGGAGGCGATCTCCTCGTTGCCCTCGGGCAGTTCGAGGGCGAGCAGCTCGATCCGCAGGAGCAGTGCGGCGAGGGGGTTGCGCAGCTGGTGGGAGGCGTCGGCGACGAAGGCGCGCTGCTGTTCCAGCACCTCTTCGACGTTGTCGGCCATCTCGTTGAACGAGCGGGCCAGGCGCCTGAGTTCCGGGGGCCCGCCGCCCGCCGCGACACGGGAGTTCATCCGCCCGGTGGCGATGCCGTGGGCGGCCGCGTCCAGGGTCTGCACGGGCTTGAGCACCCAGCTGGTCAGCCGCAGGGCGGCGCCGAAGGCCACGAGCATGGCCGCACTGAGCCCGGCGACGATGAGCAGCCAGCCGCGCAGGATCCGGGCCCGCATCTGGCCGGTGGGCGAGTCGGTGGCGACGACGGCGACGACGTCCCCGTCGAGGACGACGGGGGAGGCGACGAGGATCCTGCCGTTGGTCTGCCACGGCCACACCTGGCCGGGATCGTGGCTGCGCCGCCCGGCGAGCGCCGCCTCGAAGGCACGGCGGTCCTCTCCCTGACCCGGAACCATCCACCAGCTCGGAGACCGGGCGATGGCGTCGTCGTTCCGGCGGAACACGCCGACGCGGATCCCGTACAGCTCCTGGTAGCGGGCCAGTTCGTGCTGGAGGGTTTCGCGGCGCTCGTCGGCCCCGCTGGACTTCGAGCCCTCGGCGTCGATGACGAACTGGGCCAGCGCCGCGAAGCGGGCGCTGTCGTCGATCCGGTCGACGACCACCCGCTGCTGCTGCCCGGCCGCCAGGGCCACCGCGAGCGGGAAGCCGAGGGCGAGCAGGACGCCCGCCATCAGGACGACGAGCAGCGGGAGCAGACGGGCGCGCACGACGGGTGACCGCTAGACGGCGGGCGGGGCGGAGGCGGCGGGCGGGGCCGGGGTCGCCGGGGCGGGCGGTACGACGAGCCGGTACCCCACGCCGCGGACGGTCTCGATGAGCGCCGGCATCCGCAGCTTGGACCGCAGCGAGGCCACGTGCACCTCGAGGGTCCGGCCGGTGCCTTCCCAACTGGTGCGCCAGACCTCGCTGATGATCTGCTCGCGGCGGAAGACGACCCCGGGGCGCTGCGCGAGCAGGGCCAGCAGGTCGAACTCCTTGCGGGTGAGCGGTACGTCGGTGCCGTCCACGCTGACCCGGCGGGTGGCCAGCTCGATGCCGACGGCCCCGAGGCGGACCACGCCGGGCGTGCCCGCGGTACCGGCGGGGGTGTTCTCCTCGGAGGCGCCCGTACGGCGGGCCACCGCGTGGATGCGGGCGAGGAGTTCGCCGGTGTCGTAGGGCTTGGTGACGTAGTCGTCGGCGCCCATGTTGAGTCCGTGGATGCGGGAGCGCACGTCGGCCCGCGCGGTGACCATGATGACGGGCGTACTGGTGCGCTTGCGGATCTTGCCGCACACCTCGTACCCGTCCTGGTCGGGCAGACCGAGGTCGAGCAGGATCACCCCGTAGGGAGAGGCCTGGGGCGGCGTGCCAGCCGACAGCAGGGCCTGCAGGGCCTCCTCACCGCTGCGGGCGTGGGTGACCTTGAAGCCGTGCCGGGCGAGGATCGCGGACAGGGCGGCGGCGACGTGGTCGTCGTCCTCGACGAGCAGCAGTCTCATGTCGTCCCCCTCTCCATCTCTGTCGATCTCTTGGCGATCTCTTCGCGTCCGCTGGGCGATCTCTTCGTGTTCGCCTGGCGGACATCATGGGCCATCAAGCATCCACGCCGATCCGCACTCCCACGTCAAGGCGGTTCCGGTCCGACGGAGGTTCCGTTACTCACCCGGTACGCCGCGGCCGCTGCCGGACGCCCGCGGGTACGGAGCGTATCGGCGCGAGGCCGGATCGTTATGCTCAATTCTCCCTCAGATGTAATGACGCTGTGCGCACCACGTCACTACTGTCCTCCCAACCGAGGAGGACGGAGCCACAAGCCGATGAGCGGAGTATCAGTGACCAAGGACGTGCGGGACGCGGCCGGTGCCGCGGACGACCTGGTCGTGCTGAGCAACGTCAACAAGCACTTCGGCGCGCTGCACGTGCTTCAGGACATCGATCTGAGCATTGCCCGCGGTGAGGTCGTCGTGGTGATCGGCCCTTCGGGGTCGGGCAAGTCCACGCTGTGCCGGACCATCAACCGCCTGGAGACGATCGATTCGGGCAGCATCACCCTCGACGGCAAGCAACTGCCGTCGGAGGGCAAGGCGCTGGCCAAGCTGCGCGCCGATGTGGGCATGGTCTTCCAGTCGTTCAACCTCTTCGCCCACAAGACGGTGCTGCAGAACGTGATGCTGGGCCAGCTCAAGGTCCGCAAGACGGACCAGGCGGCGGCCCTGGAGAAGGCGAAGGCCCTCCTCGACCGCGTGGGTGTCGGCTCGCAGGCCGACAAGTACCCGGCGCAGCTCTCGGGCGGCCAGCAGCAGCGCGTGGCCATCGCCCGCGCCCTTGCGATGGAGCCGAAGGTGATGCTCTTCGACGAGCCGACCTCGGCCCTCGACCCGGAGATGATCAACGAGGTGCTGGAGGTCATGCAGCAGCTCGCCCGGGAGGGGATGACCATGGTCGTCGTCACGCACGAGATGGGCTTCGCCCGCTCCGCCGCCAACCGGGTCGTCTTCATGGCCGACGGAAAGATCGTCGAAGAAGCGACTCCCGAGCAGTTCTTCAGCAACCCGCGGAGCGACCGGGCCAAGGACTTCCTCTCGAAGATCCTGCACCACTGACCTTCGTATCTGGTAGTGATCCGGTGACGGATCGTCGTCCAGCACGCACGTCGTACGTCTCACTTCACGTCTGACTCACGTCTCACTTCGAGGGAAGTCCACCATGAAGCTCTCCAAGGTCGGCGCGGCCGCCGCCATCGCCGTTGCTCTCGCCCTGACCGCGACCGCCTGCGGCGGCTCCAGCGACAAGACCGGCAGCGACGCCGGTGCGTCGGGCGGGGCCAAGAACGACAAGATCGTCATCGGCATCAAGTTCGACCAGCCGGGTGTGGGCCTCAAGACCCCCGACGGCAAGTTCACGGGCTTCGACGTGGACGTGGCGACGTACGTGGCCAAGGAGCTCGGCTACGCGCCGGACCAGATCGAGTTCAAGCAGGCCGTCAGCGCCGAGCGCGAGAACCTCATCTCCAACGGTGACGTGAAGCTGGTCGTGGCGAGCTACTCGATCAACGACAAGCGCAAGGAGCGGGTCGACTTCGCCGGCCCGTACTTCCTCGCGCACCAGGACCTGCTGGTCCGCGCCGACGACACCTCGATCACCAAGGCCGAGGACCTCAACAAGAAGAAGCTCTGCTCGGTCACCGGCTCCACGTCGGCGCAGAACGTCAAGACCAAGCTGGCCCCCGAGGCCGACCTGCAGCAGGTGGGCGGCTACTCCGAGTGCCTGACCGGCCTGGAGAACAAGACCCTCGACGCGCTGACCACGGACAACTCGATCCTGGCCGGCTACGCGGCGCAGGACAAGAACAAGGGCAAGTTCAAGCTGGTCGGGCTGAGCCTGAGCAACGAGAACTACGGCATCGGTCTGAAGAAGGGCGACAAGGAGCTTCAGACCAAGGTCAACGCCGCCATCAAGAAGATGGAGGCCGACGGTGCCTGGGCAGCGGCCATCGAGAAGAACTTCGGCCCGGCCGGCTACAAGGCCGAGCCGGCCCCCGCGGTCACCGAAGGCAGCTGACCCGGCGGCCGGTCCGCCGGCCGATCCATCGGTGAGGAGCGTCGCCGCCCGCCTGCCGCGGGCGGCGCCGTGTCCCACCGGCCAACCTGGCCATCCTGGGGAGAGCGCAGGCCATCGTGTTCGATTTTCTTGATTCCGGGCAGTACGACGTGCTCGGAGCCTTCTGGGTGACGGTTCAGCTCACCCTCTACTCGGCCGTCGGGTCCCTGATCTGGGGCACCGTACTGGCCGGGATGCGGGTCAGCCCGGTCCCGCTCATGCGGGGCTTCGCCACCGCGTACGTCAACCTCGTGCGCAACACCCCGCTGACCGTGCTGATCATCGGCTGTTCGCTGGGCCTCAACCAGACCCTCGGCGTCACCCTCGGCGGCGGCACCTTCAAGGAGATCGGCTTCCGTCTCGCGGTCCTCGGGTTCATCGCCTACACCGGCACCTTCGTCTGCGAGGCGATCCGCTCGGGCATCAACACGGTCCCGGTCGGCCAGGCCGAGGCCTCCCGCGCCCTGGGCATGAGCTTCATCCAGACGCTCACCCTGATCGTGCTCCCCCAGGCTTTCCGGGCGGTCATCGCGCCGCTCGCCAACGTACTGATCGCCCTCACCAAGAACACCACGGTGGCCGCGGCGATCGGCGTGGCCGAGGCCGCGCTGCTGATGAAGGAGATGGTCGAGAACGAGCCGCAGGCGCTCTTCGCCGTCTTCGGCGTCTTCGCCCTCGGCTTCGTCCTTCTGACCCTGCCCACCGGCCTGCTGCTCGGCTGGGTTGCCAAGCGAGTGGCGGTGAAGCGATGACCTCCGTGCTGTACGACGCCCCGGGCCCCAAGGCCAAGGCGCGCAACTGGATCTACAGCGGGATCTTCCTCGTCGTGGCCGCGGCCGTCGCCTGGTGGGTGCTGTCCGCCCTGGCGGACAAGAACCAGCTCGACGCCGACAAGTGGAGCCCCTTCTTCACCGACGGGCAGGTTTGGACGACGTTCCTGCTCCCCGGACTCGGCGAGACCCTGCTGGCCGGCGCCATCTCCATGGTGATCGCCCTGCCCCTGGGCGCCGTCCTCGGCATGGGCCGGCTCTCCGACCACGCGTGGGTACGCAGCATCGTGGGCACCTGGGTCGAGTTCTTCCGGGCCATCCCCGTGCTGATGCTGATGCTCTTCGGCTCCGCCTTCTACGTGCAGTACACCGGCGTGGACTCCGAGGTGCGGCCGCTGTACGCGGTGATCACCGGGCTGGTCCTCTACAACTCCGCGGTCATCGGCGAGATCGTCCGGGCCGGCGTCGAGTCGCTGCCGAAGGGCCAGACCGACGCCGCGAAGGCGATCGGCATGCGCAAGGGCCAGGTCATGACCTACGTCCTGCTCCCGCAGGCGGTGACCGCAATGCTGCCCGCACTGGTCAGCCAGCTCGTGGTGATCCTCAAGGACACCGCCATCGGCGGTGCGGTACTGGGCCTCGCCGAACTGCTGACCACATACCGGCAGATCTCGGCGAACTACAGCAACACCATCCCGACCCTGCTCGTGATCGCGGCGATCTACATCGCGGTGAACTTCGCCCTCACCTCCTTCGCCTCCTGGCTGGAGGGCCGGCTGCGGAAGTCGAAGCGGAGCACCGGCGCGGTCGTCCCGCCGGATCTGATCAACGCGGGTGAGAACACCGGCGTCTGACGATCCTCCCGGCGCGGCATCGGACATGCGCTCGAACCCGCGTCCGGCATCCGGCCTGACAGCCGGTCAGTACACTGGCGGGACACGTGTGGTGCGGCGGAACTCATCCGCCGCACCACACGGCATTGTCCGGACCGGCGTCACTTGACGCAGGCACCTCCAGTGGGTTGCATACGTTCTGTGATCACATACCGGACACCGGGAGCCACATCATGGACCCGGTGATCGTCGTCGGCGCGGGGCCCGTCGGGCTGTCCCTGTCCCTCGCCCTGGCCGGCCAGGGCGTGCCCTGCGTCGTGCTCGACGAGGGTTCCGGCAAGGACGAGCTCCGCCCCGCCCGCACCGTCGCCCTGCACGCCGACACCGCCGCCATGGTGCACCGGCTGGGCTGTACGACCCTGCGCGACGAGGGCGCGTACTTCACCGCCTGGCGCACCATGCGGCGCGGCCGCGAGTCCCAGCGGATCACCTTCGAGGACGGCCCGGCCCCGATCCACCTGCCCCAGCACGCCCTGACCCGCGGACTGCGCGACGCCGCCGCCGCGCACCCGCTGGTCCAGCTGGTCACCGAGAGCAAACTCGACGCCCTGGAGCAGGACGGCCGCGGGGTCACCGCCCACACCCGGGGTGCCGAGACCACGTGGTGGCGCGGGAGCCACCTGGTCGGCTGCGACGGAGCCCGGTCCACCGTGCGCAAGCTGCTCGGCATCCGCTTCCCCGGCCGCACCGCCGTCGAACGGCACGCCGTGGCCGCCCTGCGTACCGAACTGCCCTGGCCCGGCGAAGCGTTGCTGCACCGGAGCCCGCCCGAGGAGGTCACCGCCCGGCCGCTGGCCGACGGGGTGTACCGGCTGGACTGGCTGCTCCCCGCGCGCGGGGAACTCGTCACCCCCGACGCGCTGGTGACCCTCATCCGCGACAGCCTCGCGCTGTGGTGCGGGGGCACGACACCCCCGTACGAGCTCCTCGACACCGGGGTCCACACCCTGCACCACCGGCTCGCCCGGCGCTGGCGCGACGGCCGCTGCTTCCTCGCCGGGGACGCGGCGCACCTGCTCGGCGCCCTCGGCACCCAGGGCGTCCAGGAGGGGCTCCGCGACGCCGAGAACCTCGCCTGGAAGCTCTCCCTCGCCTGGCACCAGGGGGCCTCCGAGGAACTCCTCGACAGTTACGAGTCCGAGCGCCGCAGGGCGGTGGCCGCCCGACTGCGCGCCGCCGACCAGGCCATGCCCGTACTGCGCACCGGGAACGGCCTGCGGACCTACCTCCCGGGAGCCTCGCGCACCGCCGAACTGCTTCTGACGGACGGCCACTTGGGGCGCGGCCCGCTCGGCGCGGAGCCGGTGTACGCCCCACCCGTGGCCGTCCACGACGTGCCCACCGCCACCGAGCCGGGCGGCCCCGTGGAGAACGTCCCGGTGACCGCGCCCGACGGCTCGACGGTGCCGCTGCGCGACCAGCTGGGGCGGGGCCGGCTGCTCGTCGTCCTCGTCGCCCCGGGCACCGGGGTCTGGGACCGGCGGCACTGGGTGGGCGCAGGCCTGATGCCCCGCCTCGCGGCGGCGGTCGCCGCGCTGCCGGTCCGGACGGAGCTGCTCGTGGCGGACGGCTACCCGGGGGCGGCGGCGCACACCGTGCTCCTCGTACGACCGGACGGGCACCTCGCGGCCACCTTCGCCGGGGTCCACCCGGCCGAGCTGTACGAGGCCGCGGACGCGGTCCGGCACGGCGCGCCGGAAGCGCCCCCGGCCAAGGCGGCCCCCAGGGCCCTGCCCGCCGCCGCACCCGTCATCGATTGAGCGTCCATCGAGCGATGATCGATTGACCCTCCGGCCGAGTCGTGCTTCACTCGCGGACATGACCGGCAACGACGTACGCCTGTGGCGGAGGGTCCATATGGACCTGCTCCGCTACGCGGGCTGCGTATGTCGCCCTTCCTGCTGATTCGCCCTTCCCCCGCGCGCCCCCATGCGGATGTGCCGCGCGCTCTCGCGAACCCCCAGGACGGTCACCCTCCATGTCTGCACCCACGCACGCCCCTGCCCCGGCGACGGTTCCGGCTTCCGCCCCGGCCGCTCCGGCCGCTCCGGCCCTCTCGGCGGCGGATCTCCTCGACTTCACCCTGCGCATCGCCTCCGACCCCGAGCTGATCGCCTCCCTCCCCCTCGATCCCGAGGGCCGGACCTGGATCCGGCTCGACGGCCCGGGCGGCAGCGAAGCCTGGCTGATCGGCTGGCCGCCCGGCACCGGCACCGGCTGGCACGACCACGCCGAGTCGCGGGGCGCGTTCACCACCGCTCGCGGGCGCCTCACGGAGCACTCCCTGGCGGTCCGCCTCCCCTCGGAGGGCTGGCAGTCCCTGTCCCTGGCCCCCGACGTGGACCGCACGCGCCGGCTGGGCGCGGGCACCGGACGGGCCTTCGGTGAGCACCACGTGCACGAGGTGCTCAACGAGTCCGCGACCGAGCACGCCATCTCCGTCCACGCGTACTACCCGCCGCTCCCCCTGATCCGCCGCTACAGCCGCACCGGCCCGGTGCTCACGCTGGAGCAGGTCGAGCGTCCGGCGGACTGGCAGTGAGCGGCATCGACGCCCTCGTCGACCGGCTGCGGACCACGTACACCCGCGTGGACCCGGCCCGGGCGCACGCGGAGTCCCTGACCGGGGCCCTGCTGGTCGACATCCGGTACCAGGCCCTGCGCGAACGGGACGGTCTGATCCCGGGCGCGCTCGTGGTCGAGCGCAACGAACTGGAATGGCGCCTCGACCCCGAAGGCTCCCACCGCCTCCCGGAGGCGGTGGACCACGACGTCCGCATCATCGTCATCTGCAACGAGGGGTACGCCTCCACCCTCGCGGCCGCCTCCCTCCACTCCCTGTCCCTCCCCAACGCGACGGACCTCACGGGCGGCTTCCAGGCCTGGAAGGCGGCCGGCCTGCCCGTTGCTCCTTCCTGACGCGCCCCTCGCACCGCTGCGCGGGCTTCGTGCCGCTGCGCCGGACTCCGTCCGTCGGTGGTTGGTCGGTGCTGCCGCCACCGCCGCCTGGCGCGCGGGCCGGTGGCCGGGTGCGGCTGGGTCTGCCCTGCGGGGTGAGGTCCCCTACCCGCCCTTCCACCGTTCCCCGGGGCTCCGCCCCGGACCCCGCGCCTCAAACGCCGGCGGGGCTGGATTTTCCAGCCCCGCCGGCGTTTGAGGCGATCTTTTCCGCCCGTCCGGCGTTTGAGGACTGGGCTCCGGGCAGCGCCCGGCGGAAGGGCGGGTAGGGGAACTCCGCCCCGCGCATCGGCACGTACGGGGGCCGCGGGGCCCGGGGCGGAGCCATGGAGTCAGCTCTTGGCCGCCGCGAGGTCCACCGGGCGCGGCCGCATCGCCACCCGTCCGGCGAAGCCCGTGGCGCACAGCGCCACCAGCCCCGCCCCGCCCACGACCAGCCCGTACACCAGCGGGAGCACCGCCGGGGCCGCCGTCCCCGTCATGCCCACGCTGAACGCGGTGAGCACCGCCAGTGAGATCCCCGACCCCAGCACCACCCCCATCAGGAGCACCGCCAGCGCCTCCACCCGCAGCATCCCCCGCACCTGCCGACGCGTCGCCCCCGCGAGCCTCAGCATCGCGAACTCCCGCAGCCGCTCCCCCGTGGACATCGCCAGGGTGTTGGCCACCGCGATCGCGGTGAAGGCCAGGACGAGTCCCATCGCCAGGAGGTTGATCTCCGACCCGGCCGCCTGCCGCTCCGCCCGTGCGCCGTCCGCTTCGGCGGCCGACAGCACGGCCACGCCCGGGTGGTCCCGTACCGCCGAGGCGAGTGCCGCCCGTACCGCCGGCCCCGCCACCAGCACGCTCGAAGCCAGCGGGTCGTCCACGTGCGCGGCGACCAGATGGTGCGGCAGCGTCACGTCCCCGAAGCCCAGCCCCCGCGCGTACACCGCGGACACGGTCAGGGTGACAGGCGTTCCGTCGCCAAGCGTCAGCGAGAGCGGGCTGCCAGGCTTCAGGTCCAGCTGGTCGGCGGCCAGTTCGCTCACCGCGACGCTCTCCTCCCCGAACCCCGCCAGGCTCCCGGCCGTCACCCCCGGGTCCCAGGTCCGGTCCAGCCCGGCCGGGGTCACGCCCTGCGCCGCGTACTTCGTCAGCCCCACCCGGATCGACGTGTGCACGACCTCGGTGGCCGCGAGGACCCCGGGGGTCCGGCGGATCCGCTCGGCGGCGGCGCCGGGAACCCCCGGCCCGCGGCCCTGGAGCACCCACTCGGCCCGTACTCCCTCACGGGCCTGTGCCCGGGCGGCGTCACCGAGCGTCGGGGTGACGAAGAGCACGGTGCAGGCCATCCCGATCAGGAGGGTGAGCGGGGTGACGGCGGAGGCCATCCGGGTCGCGTTGCCGCGCAGGTTCGCGGTGGCCAGGCGGCCGCCCGGGCCGGCCGGCAGCAACGGCCCGGCGAGCAGTGCGGCCGCGCCCTTGACGATGAGCGGGCCCAGCAGCGAGACGGCTCCGGCGAGCACCACGACGGCGAGGAAGGTGACCGGAGTCGAAGCCGGCTCGGTGCGCAGCGTGCTCAGTACGGCGACCAGGACCACGCCGGCCGCCAGCAGCAGCGCCCCGGCGGTGAGCCGCGCCCACGCGGGCCGGCTCCGCTCGACGGCGGCCTCGGCCAGTGCTTCGGCGGGGCGGACGCGCGCCACCCGCCGTGCGGTGATCCGGGCCGCGGCCCATGCTCCGAGCAGGCTCGCGCCGACGGCGGCGATCATCGGGAAGATCCCGGCGGTGCGCTCCAGGGTCACGGGGACGACGCCCGCGTCGACGAACCGGCCGTGCAGCCAGGCGGCCAGCGGCAGTCCGGCGAGGGCTCCCGCGATTCCGGCGGCGAGCCCGACGAGCAGCGCCTCGCGGCCGATCATGCGCCGCAGCTGCCTGGGCGTGGCGGCGATGGCGCGGAGCAGGGCGAGCTCGCGGTGGCGCTGCTGGATCGACAGGGAGAAGGTGCCGACGACCACGAGGACCGCCACGAGGAGCGAGGTACCGCCCATCGCGCCGCCCATGGAGACGAGCTTGATCCGGGCGCCGGCGGCGTCGAGGAACTCCACGGGGCCCCGCCCGTCTCCGGTGGCCACCTGTGCGGTGGTGCCGTGGAGCGCCTGCCGGATCCGTGCGGCCAGCTCACTCGCGTCGACCCCGGCCCGGGGCAGTACCCCGATGGCGCTGACCCGGCCTTCGCGGGCGGCGAGCCGCTGCGCCTCGGCGTCGCCGAAGAAGAGCGCGCTCTGGTGCGCGAGGCTCCCGCCGGCCGCGGCGGCGATCCCGCTGACCGTATAGGTCTTGGGCGCGCCGGTGGACTGCACGACGAGCTCGGAGCCGGGCTTCAGGGCCGCGCGGGCGGCGAGTCCGCGGTCGACGACGATCTCGTCACCGCCCTGGGGGGCGCGACCTTCGGCGAGTGTGAAGGGGGTGAGCGCGGCCGAGCTCCAGGCGTGCCCGTACGAGGGCTTCGCGCCTTCGCCGCCCGGTCCGCCCCGAGTGAGCGGCACGGCCTGGAAGGTGAGCTCGGGGACGGCCCGCTCCACTCCGGGCACCGCGCGGACGGTGTCCACGGTGGTGGCCGGCAGCCAGGCCCGTTCGGCGACGGGCTTGGCCTTGTGCTTCGTCTTGACCTTCGGCTCGTCGCCCTTCTTCTTCACCTTGACCGTCGTCGTGTGGACGTTCTGGTCGGCGGAGACGACCACCGGGGCGCCCGCGTAGCGCTCGGTGGCGATCGTTCCGCGCAGTCCCGTCTCCAGGAGGGTTCCGCAGGCGGTGACGAGGGCCGCCGCGCACAACAGGGCGAGGAAGGCGCCGAGGAAACCGGCCTTGCGGTCTCTGACGGTCTGGAGTGCGTAGCGCAGCATCATGGGGAAAACTCTGCCGCCGGGGCCGCCTTGGGACATTGGAGCGCCCCGGCGTCCTCGGCCGGGGGCTAACCCCACCCCACTCCGCACCCGCGTGGCGCGCCCCTCGGCCCAGAGCCTGTCGGGCCCCGGGTCACCCCGTCAGAGCGTCAGGTCTTCGGAGTCCTCGCCCTCCGCCTCCAGTGCGCGGCGGACCACCCGCAGGGCCATGCCCTCGGGGTACCCCTTGCGGGCGAGCATTCCGGCGAGGCGCCGGATCCGCTTGTCCCGCTCCAAGCCCCGGGTCGCGCGGAGCTTGCGCTCCACGAGCTCCCGGGCGGTCTCCTCCTCCTGGTCGGAGTCCAGCTGTTCCAGTGCCTCCTGTACGAGGGTGGGTGCCACCCCCTTGGTACGGAGCTCCTGTGCGAGCGCCCGGCGGGCCAGCCCCCGCCCCCGGTGCCGGGACTCGACCCAGGCCCCGGCGAAGGCGGCGTCGTCGATCAGGCCCACCTCCTCGAACCGGGAGAGGACCTGCTCCGACACCTCCTCGGGGATGTCCCGCTTGGCCAGGGCGTCCGCGAGCTGGCGCCGGGTGCGCGGCATCCCGGTGAGCAGGCGCAGACAGATCGCCCGCGCCTGCTCCTCGGGACTCTGGGGCGGCAGCTCCTGGCGGTCCTCCCGCCCCTCACGGCCCTCCGCACGACGGCCTCCCCGGCCGCCGCTCTCGCGGCGGCCCCGGCGACTGCCCTCACGGCGGTCCTCAGCGCCGTCCGCGCCGCCCCTCTCCTGCTCCCACACGGGTCAGCTCTTGGCGACGGCGGCCTTGACCGCGGTCTTGGCCTTCGACGCGGGAGCGGGCACCGCAGCGGTCTCGGCGGACGCGTCAGCGCCGGCCTCGGCCGTGGCGGCGGCAGTCGCCGCGGCGTCCTTGCGGATACCGACGCCCAGCTTCTCCTTGATCTTCCGCTCGATCTCGTCGGAGAGGGCGGGGTTGTCGCAGAGGAACTTCCGCGCGTTCTCCTTGCCCTGGCCGAGCTGGTCGCCCTCGTACGTGTACCAGGCACCGGCCTTCCGGACGAAGCCGTGCTCCACGCCCATGTCGATCAGGCCGCCCTCGCGGCTGATGCCGTGGCCGTAGAGGATGTCGAACTCGGCCTGCTTGAACGGCGGCGCGACCTTGTTCTTGACGACCTTGACGCGGGTGCGGTTGCCGACCGCGTCCGTGCCGTCCTTGAGGGTCTCGATGCGCCGGATGTCGAGGCGCACGGAGGCGTAGAACTTCAGCGCGCGGCCACCGGTGGTGGTCTCCGGCGAGCCGAACATCACACCGATCTTCTCGCGGAGCTGGTTGATGAAGATCGCGGTGGTCTTGGACTGGTTGAGCGCACCGGTGATCTTGCGGAGGGCCTGGCTCATGAGGCGGGCCTGGAGACCCACGTGCGAGTCGCCCATCTCGCCCTCGATCTCCGCGCGGGGCACGAGGGCCGCGACGGAGTCGATGACGATGAGGTCCAGGGCACCGGAGCGGACCAGCATGTCCACGATCTCCAGCGCCTGCTCACCGGTGTCCGGCTGGGACAGGATGAGGTTGTCCGTGTCGACGCCGAGGGCCTTGGCGTACTCGGGGTCGAGCGCGTGCTCGGCGTCCACGAAGGCCACGGTGCCGCCGGCCTTCTGCGCGTTGGCCACGGCGTGCAGGGTCAGGGTCGTCTTACCGGAGGACTCCGGCCCGTAGACCTCGATCACACGGCCGCGCGGCAGTCCACCGACGCCGAGCGCGATGTCGAGCGCGGTCGATCCGGTGGGGATGACCTCGATGGGGTCGTTCGGCTTGTCGCCGAGACGCATCACGGCACCCTTGCCGAACTGCCGTTCAATCTGTGCGAGCGCGGCTTCGAGAGCCTTCTCGCGGTCGTTGCCTGCCATGGGTTCCACCCGATTTGCTTGAGTCGATCGCTTCACGCCATTGACGCTAACGCCTGCCACTGACAACGCGGTCCCACGTCCGTTTTGACTGTGGATAACCAATAAGAATGCGTGTTCGATTTCCCTGTCAAGCGCGCCACGCCGGACCCGTCCGCCACACCGACGGGTGGCATGATCCACTCCCATGACGGACAGCACGGACACGACGGACACCACGGACAGCGCCGCCGCCACGGACGCCACAGACGCCGCGGACGCCACCTCCAGCATGTTCCCCGCCGGCCGCACCGCGCTCATCGTGCGGATACCCGAAGCGGAGCCCGCCGTCCGGGACTGGCAGGACCGGATCGACCCGGCGGCCCGGGCCGGGGCCGGGGTGCCCGCGCACGTGAGCGTGCTCTACCCGTTCCTCCCGGAGGCCCTGATCGACGCCTCCGTCCACGCCGGGATCGCCGCAGCCCTGCGCCCCCACCACGCCTTCGATGTGCGCTTCGAGCGGACCGGCCGGTTCCCCGGGATGCTCTACCTCGCCCCCGAGCCGGACGCCCCGCTCCGCCGGCTGACCCTCGCACTCACCGAGCGCTGGCCGGAGCTCCGGCCCTACGGCGGCCGCTACCCGGACCCGGTTCCGCACCTCACGGTGGCCCAGCGCGCCCGGGAGGCGGACCTGGACGCCGCCGAGGCGGGCCTGGGCAGCCGTCTCCCCGTCGCCGCCCGCGTCCGCGCCGTCGAGCTGGTGGCCTACGACGGGACGGCCTGGCGCGAGCGCGCGAGGTTCGCACTGCGAGAGCCCGGGGAGCGAGAGCCGAAGAAGTGACAACCCGTGGTTGACACCCGCTCGACTGTCAACCTAGGGTTGCACTCATGACGAACCCTTCGGTGGAACCCGTTCGCATGACCAATCCGGTACGCCTCGACGACCTCATCGAGGCCATCAAGAAGGTCCACACCGACACCCTGGAGCAGCTCAGCGGCGCAGTCGTCGCCGCCGAAGCCCTCGGGGACGTCGCCGACCACCTCATCGGCCACTTCGTCGACCAGGCCCGCCGCTCCGGCGCCTCCTGGACCGACATCGGCCGCAGCATGGGCGTCACCCGCCAGGCCGCCCAGAAGCGCTTCGTGCCCAAGGCCGACAAGGAGGGCGACGCGGGACTCGACCCCAGCCAGGGCTTCGGCCGCTTCACCCCCCGCGCCCGCAACGTGGTGGTCACCGCGCAGAACGAGGCCCGCGCCGCCGGCAACACCGAGATCCGCACCGAGCACCTCGTCCTCGGGCTCCTCTCCGAGCCCGACGGCCTCGCCGCCCACGCCGTCGCCGCCCAGGGGATCGCGGCCGACGACGTGCGCGCGGCCGTGACCGCTGCCCTGCCCCCGGCCGTGGAGGACGTCCCCGAGCTGGTCCCCTTCGACGCCTCGTCGAAGAAGGCCCTGGAGCTCACCTTCCGCGAGGCCCTGCGCCTGGGCCACAACTACGTGGGCACCGAGCACATCCTGCTCGCGCTCCTGGAGCTGGAGAACGGGGCGGGGGCGCTCAGCGGCCTCGGCGTGGACAAGCACATCGTCGAGAACTGGGTCAACGACGCCCTGGAATCCGTACTCGGCGCCTCGGACGGTCCCGGGAAGTAGAGGCGTCCGCGTCTCCGGTCAGCGCGTACCGCTTCACGTACGCGCCGAGGAAGGCCTGCATCGTGGCGACGGCCGGGATCGCGATGAGCGCCCCGACCGCGCCCAGCAGGGCGGTGCCCGCGATGACCGATCCGAAGGCCACCGCCGGGTGGATGTCCACCGTCTTCGAGGTCAGCTTCGGCTGGAGCACGTAGTTCTCGAACTGCTGGTACACCACCACGAATCCGAGGACGTACAGCGCGTACCAGGGGTGGACCGTGAAGGCGATCAGCATCGGCAGCGCGCCCGCCAGGTAGGTGCCGATGGTGGGGATGAACTGCGACACCAGCCCCACCCACACCGCGAGCGCGGGCGCGTACGGCACGCCCAGCACCGCGAAGACGATGTAGTGCGCGATCCCGGAGATCAGTGCCATCAGCCCGCGCGAGTAGAGGTACCCGCCCGTCTTGGTGACGGCGATCTCCCAGGCCCGCAGCACCTCCGCCTGCTTCGCGGGCGGCAGTACGGAGCACAGAGAACGGCGCAGCCGCGGCCCGTCGGCGGCGAAGTAGAAGGAGAACAGACCGATCGTCAGCAGCTTGAACAGTCCGCCGAGCACGGTGGCGGACACGTCGAGCACGCCGGTCGCGCTGTTCTGCACGTACTTCTGCAGCCAGTCCGAGTGCAGCAGGCTGTCCTGGATCTCCAGCCGGGACAGTTCCGTGTGGAAGGTGTCGTTGATCGATCCGATCAGCGAGTCGAGATAGCCGGGGAAGCCCTCCACCAGGTCGACGATCTGCCCGGCCAGCACCGAGCCGAGCAGGACGACGAACCCGACGGCCGCGCCGAACACCCCGAGGAACACCAGGAAGGTGGCGAGTCCGCGGCGTACGCCGCGGGCCGCCATCCGGGCCACGGCCGGTTCGATCGCGAGCGCGAGGAAGAACGCGATCAGGATGTTGACGAGCAGGCCGATGAGCTGGTGGAAGGCCCAGCTGCCGAGCTGGAAGCAGGCCACCAGGGCCAGTACGAGGACCACGGCGCGCGGCAGCCAGCGCGGCATCCGCGCATCCGCCGGAGCCGGTTCCCCGGTGGCCGGCCGCCGGGGAGGACCCGGCGCTCGGGGGGCTCCCGGCACGGGGCCTGCGGCCGAAGGGTCCGCCGGGTCGGCGGGGTCCGCCAGGTCCGCGGGGCGGGCCGGCGGCACGGTCCGGAGGTTTTCGGGCCGGTCGGTCGTCTCATCACTGGCTGCCACGCCGACCAGTCTGTCCCACCGGCGCCGCGAACCACGAAGCAATCGCCGCGGCCCCTCCCCGGCCGGGGAATCCGGTCGCCGGACCGGCCGCCGGAACGGTCGGCGGACCTGTCGGCGGACCTGCCGGCGGGCAGAGCGGCGGAAGGGCCGGCCGGGCCCACCGCGCTAGCGCAGCGAAGCGGGTACGTCCACCGCCGAACACACCGCGCGCCACACGTCCTTGGTCTCCCAGCCCGCGTCCAGCGCCTCGTGGACCGTGCGTCCCCCGAGCTCCGTCATGACGTGGTCCCGCGCGAAGGAGTCCGCGTAGCCCGCGCCGAAGTGCTCGGCCATCCGCTCCCAGAAAATCGTCAACCGCATGCCTCCAGTATCCCGCCCCGGAGAGTGCACCCTCCCCGTTCGGGCCACCTCGGCGCCGCCCGGGCCCCTACGGTTCCTGGCATGCCTGGAGACGAAGCTTGCGCCCCGGCGGCGCCGACGGCGACGAGTGCGCCGGCCCGCGCCGAGCAGTTCATCTGGCTCACGGCCCGTGTGCTGGAGCAGCGGCGGTTCGCGTTCCACTTCCTCGGCGGGGACGCCGACCCGGTCGATGCCGCCCTCGGCGCCTACCTCGGTAGCGACGGCGGATACGGCCACGCCCTCGACCCGGATCTGCGCGGTCCGCTGAGCCACCCGCTGCACACCGCCCATGCCCTGCGCGTCCTGGACGGCCTGGGCCGCTGTGCCGGACAGCGCATCGAGCGGCTCTGCGCCCACCTGATCCGGGTCTCCACCCCGGACGGAGCGCTTCCCGCGACGGCTCCGGCCTCCGGCGGCTACCCGGCGGCCCCCTACCACCCCCTGCACGACGATCCGCCGGGCGACCTGCTGGCCACCGGCCCCGTCGTCGGGATCCTGCACCGCAACCGGGTGTGGCACGCCTGGCTGTTCCGGGCGACGGACTTCTGCTGGGACCGGGTGGAGAACCTGCGCCACTGGCACCCGTACGAGGCCCAGGGCGCGGTGGCCTTCCTCGACGGTGTCCCCGACCGGTCCCGGGCGGCGGCGGCTGCCGACCGGCTGGGGCGCCTCGTCCGCGAGCAGCGGCTCGTCGTACTGGACCCCGCGCGGCCGGACGCGTACCCGCCGGTCCCCGGCCACGCGCCGGGCGAGCACCTGTACCCGTACGACTTCGCCCGCCGCCCGGAGTCCCTCGCCCGCGGCTGGTTCACGGACGCCGAGCTGGACGGCTCGCTGCGCTTCCTGGCGGACCTGCAGCAGCCGGACGGCGGCTGGCCCGCGCACCGCGAGGCGTGGGCGCCGGGCAGCTCGCTGGAACGGCGCCCGATCGCCACGCTGGAGGCGCTGCTGACCCTGCGCGCGTACGGCCGGCTCCCCGGCGCGGCCCGGGCGGGCGCTAGCCTCCCAGGGCCCGCAGCCCCGCGGTGACGGCGACGGCCGCCGCGACCACGACGAGGAACGGGGCCCGCAGGAGCAGCGCGACCGCGGCGGCCGCGAGCCCGGCGGCGCGGGCGTCGAGCACGAGCTCCTGCCCAGTGGCGAAGGTCTGCTGCGCGGTGAGCGCGGCGAGCAGCGCGACCGGCAGGAGGGCTGCGAGCTTGCGCACCGCGGGCCGCTCCAGGGCTCCGGCGGGGACGAGCAGTCCGGCGAGCTTCACGGCGTAGCAGCCGACGACGGTGAGCCCGATGGCGATCCAGACGTTCACGAGCGGCTTCCCTTCATCCACAGCACGATCGGCGCGGCCAGCGCCGCGATCAGCACGGGCACCCCGGCGGGCAGTACGGGCAGCAGGCCCAGCCCGAGGACGAGGGCGAGCGCGGCGACGGCCCGCTCGGTGCCGGTCTTCAGCATCGGCGCGAGCAGCGCGAGGAACACGGCGGGCCCGGCGGCGTCCAGCCCCCACGCCCTGGTGTCCCCGATGGCCTCGGCGCCGAGCGCGCCCAGCAGGGTGGTGAGGTTCCACAGGACGTAGAGGCTCAGCCCGGTCACGGTGAAGCCGAGCCGTGCCGACTTCCGGTCGGGCTGGGCCAGGGCCACGGCGGTGGTCTCGTCGATCACCCAGTGCGCGGCGAAGGGGCGTACGCCCTTGGGCAGCGCGAGCAGCTGGGACAGCCGCAGCCCGTAGAAGGCGTTGCGGGTCCCGAGGAAGAAGGCCCCGGCGGCGGCCGTGAACGGATTCCCGCCGGCGGCCAGAGCTCCGACCAGCGCGAACTGCGAGGCCCCGGTGAACACCAGCAGGCTCAGCACGCACGCCTGGAGGGTGCTGACCCCGGACCCGGCGGCGGTCACCCCGAAGGCGAAGCCGGACAGCCCGACCGCCACCCCGACGCCGAGCGCGTCCCGGACCACGGCGGCGCGCGGCTTGTCCACCTCGGGCGCGCCAGGAGCCGCTCCGCCGGGGACCGCTCGGCCAGGGACCGCTCGGCCGGGCATCTCGTGCCCGGGTTCTTCTTGTATGGCCATCCGATGTTCTCCCACGCCCCGAAATTACGCAGGCCACGGCATCCGGGTCTTGTACGTTCTTGCACCATGCACGAAGTGATCAAGGAAATGGCGGACCGGCTGGCCGCGGTGCCCGGCATATGCGGAGTCATGCTCGGAGGCAGCCGGGCCCGCGGCGAGCACCGCCCCGAATCGGACTGGGACCTCGGCGTCTACTACCGCGGCACCCTCGACCTCGCCGCGCTCGGCGCACTGGCCGGACCGGACGTGGAGGTGGCCGGACCGGGCGGCTGGGGCCCCTGGGTCAACGGCGGAGCCTGGCTGCGGGTCGACGGCGTGGCGGTCGACTGGATCCTGCGCGACCTGGACCGGGTGGAGCGGGTGTGGCAGGAGTGCCGCGAGGGTCGCTACGAGGTGGGCGTGCAGCCGGGCCACCCCCTCGGCTTCTGGTCCCCCTGCTACCCGGGCGAGGTGGCCCTGGGCCAGGTCCTGGCGGACCCGACGGGCGAGCTGACCGCCCTGCGCACCACGGCCTCGGCCTACCCGGAGCCGCTCCGCGACGCGCTGATCGCCGGCGCCTGGGAGGCGGAGTTCCTCGCAGCGGGCGCCGCGAAGGGCGCGGCCCGCGCGGACGCCCTCTACGTCTCCCTCTGCCTGTCCAAGGCCTTCGGCATCCTCGTCCAGGCCCTGTACGCGGCGGACCGCCGCTGGTGCCTGAACGAGAAGGGCGCCTTGGCCGCGGCCGAGCTCCTGCCGTCGGCTCCGCCCGGCTTCGGCGACCGCGTCCGCACCCTGCTGGGCGCGCAGGGCACGACGCCCGAGTCCCTGACGGCCACGGTGACCGAGGCCCGATCCCTGATCGAGGAGACCCGCGCGGGCCTGGTGTCCTAGCCGTCCCGCCGCCGCAAGGGCTCACCGAGCAGCTCGGTGAGCTCCGCCTCGACGGCGGCGAGCAGCCCGGCGCCCCAGACGCACAGGGTCTGCTCCCAGGGGTGGCCGAAGGTGCCGAAGCGCAGGTCGGGGTGGAGGTAGAGGTAGTAGTCGCCGTTCGGGCAGACCGCCCCGGGCCAATCCGGTTCGCCTGGTCCACCCACCCGGTGGGGATCGAATACGTAACTGGTGTGCTGCCAGTCGAGCCAGACCACCGGCTCCCCGGGGCGCGTGAGTTCGGTCAGCGCACGGTTGACGATCCCGTTGAGGACGCCGAGCGCCTCCGCCTCGATGTCCAGTGCTTCGAGCGGCCAGGTGACGGACGGGACTGGTTCGTCGATCCCGGGAAACCGATGCATGCTCGGACGGAAGCCGAACTCCTCCTCGAGACGGTCCCAGAGCCCGCCCTCGACCGAATCCCTGGTCTCCCGGACCGGTCGGGTCCGGGCCGGGCTTCCCTCCGGATGCCACCGGTGGGTGCGCACGGTCGTAAGTTCCACGAACCCGGCGGCGGTGAGCGCGGTCCGCAGGTCCCCGTCGGCCTCGGCCACGCAGTACGGCGCCTCGCGCCCCATCCGGAACGGCTTCCCGGCGAGCGGGGCGAAGGCCTGCACCAGTTCGGGGTACGGTCCGGTCAGCCCGCCGATCTCGACGAAATCGGAGTCCGCGAAGCGCCCCCGCCCACCCGAGGGCCGTCATGCGATCGTGGTCGAACAGGCCCACAGTGTCCCCCCGGCCGTTGCGGCCGTAAGCGGCCCATCCGTCGGCCTCCACCTCCCCAAGCGCCCTCGCGTGCGGGCCGCCGGCCGAGGCCAGCTCCCCGGCCCCCGCCCCGGAGCCGACGGACCGCACCCGGCCATCGCTCCGTATCCGCGCGAGCCCCGCGCACTCCGCCACCAGCAGCGACCGCTCCGGGTCCGCCGTGAATCCGGCCGCCTCCAGCTCCTCGGCCAGGGCCGACGGATCGGCCCCGTACACCTTCCACTCCACCGGCTCGCTCCGCGCGGCGAAGGCCGCCTGCTGCCGCCGCACCAGCTCCGCGAGCTCCCCGCGCCCGATGTGCGTCAGCGGCCGGTGGCCGACCGTCCCGTGCGTGCCGTAGTGGGTCCGTACGAGGGGCCCGTCCTGCTCCACCACCGCGCCCGGCGGCGCCCACTCGGGCACCCGCCCGCGCACCTGCTCGGCGTACGCGCCCCACACCCTGGCCTGCTCCAACCGGTCCATGATCGGGACCCTAACCGGCCGCCCGCCCCCGCCGGTAGGCGCCCGGCGGCACCCCCACGATGCGGGTGAAGTGCCGGTTCAGGTGCGGCTGGTCGGTGAAGCCGACCGTGACGGCCGCCTCCGCCGGCGGGATCCCCGCGTCGAGCAGCCGCCGCGCCCGCCGGACCCGGGCGTCGGTCAGCCAGGTGTGCGGGGGCATGCCGTATCGGTCCCGGAAGGCCCGCAGCAGGGCGAAGGGGCTGGTGCCCAGCTCCGCCGCGAGCTGCTCCAGCGACGGGGGCTCCCCCATCCGCTCCTCCAGTACGGCCCGGGCCCGCTCCGCGTCGGCGGCCCCCGCGCGGCCGGCCGTACGGGCGGGCAGCGGCCCGGCGTGCCGGGTCAGCATCCGCGCCACCACCCCGCGCAGCAGGGTGTCGGCGGCCAGCGCGTTGCCGGCCTCGGCGGCCCGGTGGACCTCGGTGATGGCCCGCGAGGCCTGCGGGTCGGCGACCATGTCGGCGGTGAAGCCGGGGGTTCCGCGCAGGGTCCCGATCTCGGTGGCGACCTCGGTGATCAGCGCCCGGGAAGGGTAGAGGGTGGCGTAGGCCCAGCCCTCGGGGACCCCGGCGCGGGCGGTGTGCGGGACCTCGGGGTTGATCAGGACCACGCTGCCGGGCCCGGCGCGCAGGGTGTCGCCCGGCAGGCCGATCTCCTCGACGCCGCCGGTGACGGCCGCGATGACGTACCCGTCGTGGGCGTGGCGCGGGAAGGTGTGGCGTACGTAGTGGGCGCGCAGGAGGTCCAGCCCGGGCAGTTCCGCGTACTGCCAGTGCCGCGCCCACTCCCGGCGGCCCTCGTCCGCTCCGGTCGTCCCCGTGCCCATTCCCCCATTCTGCGCCCGGCCCGGCCGGGGTGTTTCCACAGGTCCGGCCCGTTGTCAGTGGGCGGGTGCACGATGGGGGCATGTCCGGTACCGCGCTCGACTCGTTCTCCCCCGCGACCCGTTCCTGGTTCACGGGGGCCTTCGTCTCGCCCACCTCCGCCCAGGAGGGCGCCTGGCGGGCCATCGGGGCGGGCTCGGACGTGCTGGTGGTGGCCCCCACCGGCTCCGGCAAGACCCTGGCGGCCTTCCTCGCCGCCCTCGACCAGCTCGCCTCGACCCCACCCCCGGCCGACCCGAAGAAGCGCTGCCGGGTGCTGTACATCTCGCCGCTCAAAGCCCTGGCGGTGGACGTGGAGCGCAATCTCCGCAGCCCGCTGACCGGCATCCGGCAGGAATCGGTGCGCCTGGGCCTCCCCGAGCCGGAGATCCGGGTCGGGATCCGTTCCGGCGATACCCCGCCGGCCGAGCGGCGCGCGCTGGTGACCCGGCCGCCGGACATCCTGATCACCACCCCGGAGTCGCTGTTCCTGATGCTGACCTCGGCGGCCCGCGAGGCCTTGACCGGGATCGAGACGGTGATCCTGGACGAGGTGCACGCGGTCGCAGGGACCAAGCGCGGCGCCCATCTCGCGCTGTCCCTGGAGCGGTTGGACGAGCTGCTGCCCCGCCCCGCGCGCCGGATCGGCCTGTCGGCGACGGTCCGCCCGGTGGAGGAGGTGGCCCGATACCTCGCTCCGCGCGGCAAGGTGGAGATCGTCCAGCCGCCCTCCACCAAGGAGTTCGACCTGTCGGTGGTCGTCCCGGTCGAGGACATGGGCGAGTTGGGCGGCTCCCCCGCCACCGAGGGCAAGGAGGGCGGCGACAAGCCCTCCATCTGGCCGCACGTGGAGGAGCGGATCGCCGATCTGGTCCAGGCCCACCGCTCCACCATCGTGTTCGCCAACTCCCGCCGCCTCGCCGAGCGCCTGTGCAACCGGCTCAACGAGATCGCGTACGAGCGGGCCACCGGCGGCCCGCTGCCCGAGGGCCCGCCCCCGGCCGAGATCATGGCCCAGTCGGGCGCCGCCCAGGGCGCTCCGCCGCTGATGGCCCGCGCGCACCACGGCTCGGTGTCCAAGGAGCAGCGGGCGCTGGTGGAGGAGGACTTGAAGGCGGGCCGGCTGCCCGCCGTGGTCGCCACCTCCAGTCTGGAGCTCGGCATCGACATGGGCGCCGTCGACCTCGTCATCCAGGTGGAGTCCCCGCCCTCGGTGGCCTCCGGGCTCCAGCGGGTGGGCCGGGCCGGGCACCAGGTGGGCGCGGTCTCCACCGGGGTCGTCTTCCCCAAGTACCGGGGCGACCTCGTCCAGGCCGCCGTGGTCACCGAGCGGATGCGCACGGGCTCGATCGAGTCCCTGCGGATCCCCTCCAACCCGCTGGACGTGCTCGCCCAGCAGCTCGTCGCGATGACCGCGATGGACACCTGGCAGCTGGACGACCTGCTCGCCCTGGTGCGGCGGGCGGCCCCCTTCGCGGCGCTGCCGGACTCGGCCTTCACCGCGGTGCTGGACATGCTGGCCGGCCGCTATCCCTCGGACGCGTTCGCCGAGCTCAGGCCCCGCGTCGTGTGGGACCGCGTCGCCGGTACGATCACCGGCCGGCCCGGCGCCCAGCGGCTCGCGGTCACCTCCGGCGGGACCATCCCGGACCGCGGGCTCTTCGGCGTCTTCCTGGCCGGATCCGACCCGAAGAAGGGCGGCGGCCGGGTCGGCGAGCTCGACGAGGAGATGGTCTACGAATCCCGCGTCGGCGACGTCTTCACCCTCGGCACCACCTCCTGGCGGATCGTGGACATCACCCGCGACCGCGTCCTGGTCACCCCGGCCCCCGGGGTCCCGGGCCGGCTCCCGTTCTGGAAGGGCGACCAGCTGGGCCGCCCGCTGGAGCTGGGCCGCGCGGTCGGCGCGTTCCTGCGCGAGCTCGGCGGGCTCACCGCCGAGGACGCCCGCCTGCGCCTGCTGGCGGCGGGCCTGGACGCCTGGGCCGCCGAGAACGTCCTGTCCTACCTCGCCGAACAGCGCGAGGCCTGCGGCCACGTACCGGACGACCGGACCATCGTCGTCGAGCGGTTCCGCGACGAGCTCGGCGACTGGCGGGTCGTCGTCCACTCCCCCTTCGGCGCCCAGGTGCACGCCCCCTGGGCGCTGGCACTCGGCGCCCGCCTCTCCGAGCGGTACGGGATGGACGCGCAGGTCATGCACGCCGACGACGGCATCGTGCTCCGCCTCCCGGACGCGGACCTGCTGAACATGGACCTGGACCTGCTGGACCACGACCCGGCTCGGGGCCCCTCCTCCGCCTCCTTCGACTTCGACGACGACAAGCCCCCGCTGGGCGCGGCGGACGTCGCCTTCGACCACGGGGAGGTCCAGCAGATCGTCACCGACCAGGTGGGCGGCTCCGCACTGTTCGCCTCCCGCTTCCGCGAGTGCGCGGCGCGCGCCCTGCTGCTGCCGCGCCGCAACCCGGGCAAGCGCACCCCGCTGTGGCAGCAGCGCCAGCGCGCCTCACAGCTGCTCCAGGTGGCCTCCGAGTTCGGTTCGTTCCCGATCGTGCTGGAGGCCGTACGGGAATGCCTGCAGGACGTCTTCGACGTGCCCGGCCTGACCGAGCTGATGGGGGACATCGAGGCGCGCCGGGTCCGCCTGGTCGAGGTCACCACCGTCGAGCCCTCCCCCTTCGCCCGCTCCCTCCTCTTCGGTTACGTCGCCCAGTTCCTCTACGAGGGCGACTCGCCGCTCGCCGAGCGCAGGGCGGCCGCGCTGTCGCTGGACTCCCGGCTGCTGGCCGAGCTGCTCGGCCAGGCGGAGCTCCGCGAGCTGCTCGACGCGGAGGTGCTGACGGAGCTGGAGCGGGAGCTCCAGTGGCTGACCGAGGACCGGCGGGCCAAGGACGCCGAGTCGGTGGCCGATCTGCTGCGCCTGCTGGGCCCGCTCACCCCGGCGGACCTGGCCGCCCGCGGCGCGGAACCGGAGTGGGCTCCGTCCCTGGCCGCCTCCCGCCGGGCGATCCGGGTCCGGATCGCCGGCGAGGACCACTGGGCGGCCATCGAGGACGCGGGCCGGCTGCGCGACGCGCTGGGCACGGCGCTCCCGGTCGGCGTCCCGGAGGCGTTCACCGAGCCGGTGAAGGATCCGCTCGGCGACCTCCTGGCCCGGTACGCCCGCACCCACGGCCCCTTCACCACGGTCACCGCCGCCGCCCGCTTCGGGCTGGGCACGGCCGTGACGGACGGCGCGCTGCACCGGCTCGCGGCGGCCGGGCGGGTGGTCCAGGGCGAGTTCCACCCGGCGGGCATCGGCCAGGAATGGTGCGACGCGACCGTACTGCGGCGGCTGCGCCGCCGCTCGCTGGCAGCCCTGCGGCAGGAACTGGAGCCGGTCCCTCCGGCCTCCCTCGCCACTTTCCTCCCCCAGTGGCAGCACCTGGGCGGAGCCCTGCGCGGCGTGGACGGCCTGGCCCGCGCGATCGAGCAGCTCCAGGGCGCCGCGGTTCCCGCCTCCGCCCTGGAACGCCTGATCCTCCCCTCCCGCGTGGCGGACTACTCCCCCACCCTCCTGGACGAGCTCACCACCACGGGGGAAGTGCTCTGGGCCGGCGCGGGCGCCCTGCCCGGCAAGGACGGCTGGATCTCCCTCTACCTCGCGGAAGCGGCCCCCCTCCTCCTGCCTCCCGCCCACCCCCTGGAGCTCACCCCGGTCCACGAAGCGGTGCTCTCCGCCCTCTCCGGCGGGTACGGCCTGTTCTTCCGCCAGCTCACCGACCGGGTCCGCGCACTGCACCCGGACGCCTCCGACGCGGACCTCTCCTCCGCCGTCTGGGACCTGGCGTGGTCGGGCCGCCTGACGAACGACACCCTGGCCCCCCTGCGCTCCCTCCTCGGCTCGGGCCGCACGGCGGGCGCCACCGCCCACCGCGCCCGCCGCACGATCCCCCGCGGCCGCTACGGCACCCTCACCACCCCTGCCTCCCGTACGGGCCCGCCCACGGTGTCGGGCCGCTGGTCCCTGCTCCCGGTCCACGCCGCGGACCCGACCCACCGCGCGCACGCCCTGGCCCGCACGCTGCTGGACCGCCACGGGGTGGTGACCCGGGGCGCGGTGGCCGCGGAAGGCGTCGAGGGCGGCTTCAGTGCGGTCTACCGGGTCCTGTCCGCCTTCGAGGACAGCGGCCAGGCCCGCAGGGGCTACGTGGTCGAAGGCCTGGGCGCGGCCCAGTTCGCCATGGACGGCGCGGTCGACCGCCTCCGCGCCGCCGAGCGGATCCCGCCCCCGCTGGCCGCGGTGGTCCTGGCGGCCGCCGACCCGGCGAACGCCTACGGCGCGGCCCTCCCCTGGCCGGAGCCCCCGTCCGGAGCCACCCACAAGCCGGGGCGCAAGGCCGGCTCCCTGGTGGTCCTGGTCGACGGCGAACTCACCCTCTACCTGGAGCGGGGCGGCAAAACCCTCCTGGCGTGGCCCGCCCCGGACGCCCCCCAGCTCACGGCCGCCCTCTCCGCCCTCACCATGGCCTCCCGCAAGGGCACCCTCCCCACCCTCACGCTGGAACGCATCAACGCCGCCCCCGCCCTCACCTCCCCCTACGCCCCACCCGTGGAAGCCGCCGGCTTCCACGCCACCCCCCAAGGCCTGCGCCTGCGCCACTAACTCGGCACCGGGCCGTCACTTCCGCCAGAACAGGTGGTGCGCCACCCCGCTCGGGCTGGGCACGACCTCCAGGTGGAACCGGTCGAGGAGCTCGTCCGGGGACTCCCAGAGCCGTAGTCCGGACCCGAGCTTCACCGGCGAGACCGCCACATGCATGGTGTCGACGAGGTCGGCGTCGAGGAACTGCCTGATGGTGGTGACCCCGCCGCCGAGCCGGACGTCCTTGCCCTGCGCCGCTTCCCGGGCCTGAGCGAGGACCGCGGCCGGGTCTGCGTCGACGAAGTGGAACGTGGTGTCGGAGAGCGTGAACGAAGGCCGCTCGTGGTGGGTCATGACGAACACCGGGGAGTGGAACGGGGGCTCGTCACCCCACCAGCCCTGCCACTCGTGGTCCTGCCAGGGCCCGCGCAGGGGCCCGAACTTGTTGCGGCCCATGATCTCGGCACCGATGTTGTGTGCGAAGTCCCGCGTGAAGTAGTCGTCGAGGCCCCGGCTGCCCCCGGGGTCGGTGCGCATCGGCCAGCTCGCGGTGGCGCCGCACCAGGAGAACAGCCTCCCGGGATCGACATGGCCGAACGGCCTCTCCAGGGTCTGGTCCTCGCCGGCACCGATCCCGTCACTCGAGACGTTGAAGTTCTGGACCCTCAGTAGCTGAGCCACGTGTTCCTCCTGTGATCGCGATAACGATGGTGAGACTCTCCGAGCCGGGCAAACTCATCGCTGCATCCGCGGCGTCCAGACAAACACTGCCGCTCGAGGATCACCGAAGCCACCGGACCGAGGCGCGGAGCCCGGAACCGGGGCCCGGAACCAGAGGCCCGGAACCAGAGGCCGGGGCGGAGCCCCGGGGAACGGAGGAAGGGCGGGGCGGGGACAACCACCACGCAGCGCCGCCCCGCCCCGCCCGGCTGCACCCCACCACCCGGCCCCGCAGGAGAATGGACGCATGCCCGAAGGAGACTCCGTCTACCGCGCCGCGGCCCGGCTCCGCGAAGCCCTCGCGGGCAAGGAACTCACCCGCTCCGACCTCCGCGTCCCCCGCTTCGCCACCGCCGACCTCACCGGCTTCACCACCCTCGCCGTCGTCCCCCGGGGCAAGCACCTCCTCATCCGCTTCGGCGACCCGGCACCCACCGAAGACACCGGACCCACCGAAGGCACCGGCCCGGGAACCACCCCACACCCCCTCCTCACCCTCCACACCCACCTCCGCATGGACGGCACCTGGCGCATCCTCCCCGCCACCACCGGCGCCCCCGGTGGCGCCCGCACCCCCGTGCACCAGATCCGCGTCATCCTCGGCACTGCCACCCACACCGCCTTCGGATACCGCCTCCCCGTCGTGGAACTGCTCCGCACGGCCGACGAACACCGCGCCGTCGGCCACCTCGGCCCCGACCTCCTGGGTCCCGACTGGAACGAGGCGGCCGCCGCCGCGAACCTCCTCGCCGCCCCCGCCCGCCCCCTCGGCGAGGCCCTCCTCGATCAGCGCAACCTGGCCGGCATCGGCAACATCTACAAGGCCGAGCTCTGCTTCCTCGCCCAGGTCACGCCCTGGACCCCGGTGGGCGACCTGCCGGCCGGCACCCTCCCCCGCCTCGCCGCCGCCGCGCACCGGCTCCTGGACGCGAACAAGGACCGCCACCGCAACACCACCGGCAGCCGCCGCCCCGGTCAGGACCTGTTCGTGTACGGACGTACCCACCGCCCCTGCCTGCGCTGCGGCACCCCCGTCCGCGAGGCCCCCCAGGACGACCGCCCCACCTACTGGTGTCCCCGTTGCCAATCCGGCCCGACGCCTTAGTTGACGGCCCGTCAGATCCGGTCGTACCGTCCCCGCATGCCTACACCCAGCGCGTACGAACTCACCGGCCGGACCGCCCTGATCACCGGCGCCGCCAGCGGCATCGGCCGGGCCACCGCCCTACTCCTCGCCGAGGCCGGAGCCGCCGTCCATTGCGCGGACCGCGACGACCAGGGCCTGAAGGAAACCGTCGAACTGATCACCAAGGCCGGCGGCCGGGCCACCGCCCACCCCCTCGACGTGACCGACCGTGCCGCGATCAAGGCGTCGATCGCGCAGGCCGGGCCCCTCGACATCACCGCCGCGATCGCCGGAATCATGCACAGCAGCAGCGTCCTGGAGACGTCCGACGAGGACCTCGACCGGGTCCTGGACATCAACTTCAAGGGGGTGCTGCGCACCTGCCAGGAGGCCGCCCGCGCCATGATCGCGGCCGGCCGGCCCGGTTCGATCATCACCATGGCCTCCGGCGCCGTGGACGCCGCCCAGCCCGGCCTGCTCTGCTACAGCGCCGCCAAGGCCGCCGTCGTCCAGCTGACCAAGACCCTCGCCACCGAGGTCGGCCCGCACGGCATCCGCGTCAACGCCGTCGCACCCGGGTGGATCCGCACCCCGATGACCGGCCGGCACAGCCCCGAGGTGCAGGAGCAGACCGAGGCGATGATGACGCGGATGTCCCCGCTGCGCCGCGTGGGCGAGCCCGAGGACATAGCCCAGGCAGTGCTCTACCTCGCCTCGGACGCCTCTTCCTTCATGACGGGCCAGATCCTTCGCCCGAACGGTGGAGTCGCCATGCCCTGGTAACCACCCGACCACACCCGCAGGGCACGCGCAGGGCACCCGATCATCCGGCCCCGTCACCCCTGGCCCCGTCACCCCCGGCCCCGTTACCCCCGGCCCCGTTACCCCCGGCCCCGATGGCCGGCCCCCTGCTCCCCGCCTCCCGGAGGCACCGCCCCCGACTCCCCGACCGCCACCGGCCCGGAAGCAGCCCGCTCCCCACCGCTCCCCGGGACGCCTCCGTTGCCCGCGGCGCCTCCGTCCCCGCCACCGCGCCCGCCGCCCGCCGCCCCGCGGCGACGGCGGCCCACCGGCCCCGGCACGCAGTGCACCGGCAGCAGCCCCAGTCCCCATCCTCCGACGGCGACCGCACCCTCCACCGGCCCGGCCTCGGCCGGCGCCAGCACGAGCCGCAGCACGGCCCACCACCACAGGACGCCCACCGACAGCGCGAGGGCCAGACCCACGGGTATACCCAGCAACCGCCGCACGGCCACCTCCAGGGGCCGGAGACCCGAACGGGCCCATCCTCCCGCACCCCGCCCGTACCCGCACCCCGCCCGCTCCCCCTCCACGGCGCACCGGAACGGCACCCACGCCACACCCGCCCCAGGAACGGCAAGGAGCCCCGGCCGGGGCCCGAGGGGCACCGGCCGGGGCTCCGGCCACACTCATACGCTCAACACGCACGCACGCATCACGCGGCTACGACGTTCACCGCTTCCACGGGCGCCTTGATGGTCACCCGTTCCGGGCCACCCGTGACCGAGGCCACGGATACCGAATTGAGCATCGGGCGGACCGGTGCGGACACCGGTTCGCTCGCCGCGGCGGACTGGGCCAGCTCGGCGAGCGAAAGCTCGTCGCTGACTTCCCGCATCAGCTCTGACATCCGTACGTCAAGCGCGTCGCAGATCGCGGAGAGCAGCTCGGAGGATGCCTCCTTCTGCCCCCGCTCCACCTCGGAGAGATAGCCGAGCGAAACTCGGGCGGACGAGGAGACTTCGCGCAGAGTACGGCCCTGGCGCTGGCGCTGCCGACGCAGCACGTCACCCAGCAGGCGACGGAGCAGAATCATCGGTGGCTCCCTCCTCTGACCGTGTAGCCGTAACCTTCACGCCCCACCGTACCGCCTCGGGCGGCGGCCGTGCGGGGAGCGATGTCGTGTTCACTCAGGGCTGCAAACATCAAATCCCCCCGTCCTGTTCCGTATCCTGCCCCCGCAGATTCTCGCGGAGTTCGCTCGAGAACAGCTCGAGCACTGTCCGTGTGCTCTCCCTACGGATTTCCGCACGGGAGCCTTTCAACCGCAGCCGGGCCGTTTTCCTGCCCCCGGGACCTGCGACGGCGATGAAAACGGTGCCCACCGGCTGCCCGTCCTGAGGGTCGGGACCGGCCACTCCGGTGGTCGCGATGCCCCAGGAGGCGCCGAGCAGGTGCCGGACCCCGGCCGCCATCTCCTCCGCGACCTGCGCGTTCACCGCGCCTTCGGCCGCGAGCAGCCCGGCGTCCACACCCAGCACCCGGTGCTTGATCTCGGTCGCGTACGCCGTGACGGATCCGCGGAAGGACTTGGAGGCGCCCGGGACGGCCGTCAGCTCCGCGGCCACCATTCCGCCGGTCAGCGACTCCGCTACAGCGACCGTACCGTTACTCTCCGCAAGGAGTCGCAGCACATCAGCCGCAACTGCCCCAGTGTCCCCAGCAGCACCCGCGACATTCCGCACCGCTTCATCAGGCACCTGGGATCCGCCCGCTTCTTGCACCGCCGCGTCGCCCTCCGGCAGGTTCACCGCGCGGCACGCTCCGCCGCGAGCCCCTTGCGCCGGAGCACGACGGCCTGCCGGACGTAGTCCAGACCGGTGACGACGGTCAGGACGACGGCGGCCGCCATCACCCAGAACCGCAGCGTCGCCAGCGGCCCGGTCAGCGCGAGCACGTACATGCCCACCGCCACGCCCTGGGTCAGGGTCTTCAGCTTCCCGCCCCGGCTCGCGGGAATCACTCCGTACCTGATGACCCAGAAACGCATGAGCGTGATCCCGAGTTCCCGGCCGAGGATCACTCCGGTGACCCACCAGGGCAGATCACCGAGCCAGGACAGACACACCAATGCCGACCCCATGATCGCCTTGTCGGCGATGGGGTCGGCGATCTTCCCGAAGTCCGTGACCAGGTTGTACGTACGGGCCAGGTGTCCGTCGAAGATGTCGGTGATCATGGCGACGGCGAACGCCGCCCACGCCAGCGCCCGCCAGACGGGGTCGTAGCCCCCGTCGGCGAGCAGCAGCATCACGAATCCCGGCACCAGGACCAGCCGGATCATCGTCAGGATGTTGGCGATGTTCCACAGGCTGGCCTGATTGACCGCCGCGGCGCCCAGCTTCGCGCCGGGCGCGGGCCGGCGGCCGGTCCCGCCCGCCGCAGATGCCGGGGCTCCGGTCATCCGGCCGCCTCCTCAAGATCCACGCCCAGGGGCTCCGCCACCAGGTCCACACCCAGGGTGCCGACCACCTTCGCCGTGACGATACGCCCCGGGACCAGGCCCGTGCCGTCCGTGAAGACGACCTGGCCGTCGGTCTCGGGGGCCTGGTGGGCGGCGCGCCCGTAGGCGCCCTCGCCGTCGTACTCGTCGGCGGACGCGTCGATCGGGACGACCGTCTCGACGAGCACCTCCAGCGTCTCTCCGATCCGCTCCTCCGCGCGCTGCGAGGTGAGCTCCTCGGCGAGGCGCTGCATGTGGGCGAGGCGCTCGGCGATGGTGTCGGCGTCCAGCTTGTTCTCGTACGTGACGGCCTCGGTGCCGTCCTCGTCGGAGTAGCCGAAGACGCCGATGGCGTCGAGCCGCGCGCCGTTAAGGAAACGCTCCAGCTCGGCGAAGTCCGACTCCTTCTCGCCGGGGAAGCCGACGATGAAGTTGGACCGGACGCCGGCCGTCGGGGCCTTGGAGCGGATGGTGTCCAGCAGCTCCAGGAACCGGTCGGTGTCACCGAAGCGGCGCATGGCGCGCAGCACGTCGGGGGCCGAGTGCTGGAAGGAGAGGTCGAAGTACGGGACGACCTTGGGGGTCGAGGTGAGTACGTCGATCAGGCCGGGCCGCATCTCGGCGGGCTGGAGGTAGCTGACGCGGACGCGCTCGATGCCGTCCACCTCGGCCAGCTCGGGCAGCAGGGTCTCCAGCAGGCGGATGTCGCCCAGGTCCTTGCCGTACGAGGTGTTGTTCTCGGAGACCAGCATGATCTCCTTGACGCCCTGCTCCGCGAGCCAGCGCGTCTCGCCCAGCACGTCGCTGGGGCGGCGGGAGATGAAGGAGCCGCGGAAGGACGGGATGGCGCAGAAGGAGCAGCGCCGGTCGCAGCCGGAGGCGAGCTTGACCGAGGCGACCGGGCTCTTGTCCAGCCGGCGGCGCAGCGGCGCACGCGGGCCGGAGGCGGGCGCAACGCCGTCGGGCAGATCCTCGGGGGCGGGCTCCGGCTCCTGCGCGTGGCCCGGCAGGGCCACGTCGGCGTCCTGGCGCTCGGCCGGGCTGATCGGCAGCAGCTTGCGCCGGTCGCGCGGGGTGTGGGAGGCGTGGATGCCGCCGTTGAGGATGGTCTGGAGGCGGTCGGAGATGTCGGCGTAGTCGTCGAAGCCGAGCACGCCGTCGGCCTCGGGGAGCGCTTCGGCAAGTTCCTTGCCGTAGCGCTCGGCCATACAGCCGACGGCTACGACGGCCTGCGTGCGGCCGTGATCCTTGAGATCATTGGCCTCCAGCAGGGCGTCTACGGAGTCCTTCTTGGCGGCTTCGACAAAGCCGCAGGTGTTGACGACGGCTACGTCCGCGTCGGCGGCGTCCTCGACGAGCTCCCAGCCATCCGCCGCCAAGCGGCCTGCGAGCTCCTCCGAGTCCACCTCGTTACGGGCGCAGCCAAGAGTGACAAGGGCGACGGTACGGCGTTCGGGCATGGACTCAAGACTACTTCGTCCCGGCACCGGCCCCCGCCTCCCGTCCCGGACGACAAGATCCCCGGGGTGCGACACGGCACCCCGGGGATCCGGAACGTTTTATTCCCTGCTGGTCAGCCCGCCTGGGCCTGGCCCTCACGGGGGTCGTCCTTGGTGTATGTGAGACGTTCCACCTGTCCGGGCTGGAACTCGTCCTTGATCTCCTTGCCGTTCACGAAGAGCTTCACGACCCCGGCGTCACCGAGCACCAGGTCGATCGACTCCTTGTCCGTGAACGTCTTCGACTGACCCTGTTCGAGGGTGCCGTCGAAGAGGAGCCGGCCACTGTGGTCCTTGGCCGAGATCCAGCTCTCCCCGTCGTTGGCCGTCAGGACGACCGTGACGAGGTCCTTGGGCGCGGCGGCGATGGCGCTGTCCGAGGGCTCCGGCTTGGGAGCCGTAGGCGCCGGCGGCGCCTGGACCGAGGGCTTGGAGGCGTTGGGGGTGGGCGCGGGCTTCGGCGCGGCGGAACCTTCCGCCACCGGCCGCTTGGCCTTCTCGTCGGCGCCGCCGAAGGCCGTGAAGCCGACGAAGCCGATCACGGCGACGATGGCGGCGACCATGGCGGCGGTCCAGTTGGGCCGCTGCCGTTCGGGGCGGATCCGCTCGGCTTCGAACATCGGCGCGGCGGGGGTGGGTGCCGGCCGGCCGCCGTGGGCCGCGTCGTAGCTGTCGATCAGGGGTTCCGGATCGAGTCGTACGGCACGGGCGAGCGTACGGATGTGGCCGCGGGCATAGACATCGCCGCCGCAGCGCGTGAAATCGTCGGATTCGATCGCGTGCACGATCGGAATGCGCACGCGGGTGGTGGAACTGACCTCGTCGACAGTCAGCCCGGCGGCGATCCGGGCCTTCTTGAGGGCCGTCCCGATGGACGGCTCATCGACGGAACGTTCGACGAGGCGGTCCTCGGACCGGTCGTCGGTCGAAGGCCGCTCATCTTCGGGGGAGTTGGCGTTGCCGATGGACACGAGGGCGCCTTTCGAGCGTGTAGCCACCTGCTGGAAGTCCAGTCTAGGGGGGTGACGAAAGGGTGAGGCAACCGGAGGGGGGCCTTCCTACGCCATACGAATGGCCAGGGGGCTCCCGCCCGGTGCGGCGACCCGGAACAGGCCGCCACCTCCCTCAACTAGACACGCGACCCGGGGAAACGGTTGCCCCCGATCCTTTGCGCGTTACTCGGGAGGAGTCTCCCCCCGGATGACCGCGAGCACGCCGTCCAGTTCGTCGGCCTTCAGCAGCACGTCGCGCGCCTTGGACCCCTCGCTCGGTCCGACGATCCCCCGCGACTCCATCAGGTCCATCAGCCGCCCGGCCTTCGCGAAGCCGACCCGCAGCTTGCGCTGGAGCATCGAGGTGGACCCGAACTGCGTCGAGACGACCAGCTCGGCCGCCTGGCACAGCAGGTCCAGGTCGTCGCCGATCTCCTCGTCGATCTCCTTCTTCTGCTTCTGCCCGACGGTGACGTCGTTGCGGAAGACCGGCGCCATCTGATCCTTGCAGTGCTGCACGATCCCGGCGATCTCGTCCTCGGTGACGAAGGCGCCCTGGAGCCGCACGGGCTTGTTCGCGCCCATGGGCAGGAACAGCCCGTCGCCCTTGCCGATGAGCTTCTCCGCGCCCGGCTGGTCGAGGATGACCCGGCTGTCGGCGAGCGAGGAGGTCGCGAAGGCCAGGCGGGAGGGCACGTTCGCCTTGATCAGACCGGTCACCACGTCCACCGAGGGCCGCTGCGTGGCGAGCACCAGGTGGATGCCGGCCGCACGGGCCAGCTGGGTGATGCGGACGATCGAGTCCTCCACGTCGCGCGGGGCCACCATCATCAGGTCGGCGAGCTCGTCGACGATCACCAGCAGGTACGGGTACGGGCTCAGCTCCCGCTCGCTGCCCGGCGGCAGTTTGATCTTGCCGTCGCGGATCGCCTTGTTGAAGTCGTCGATGTGCCGGTACCCGAAGGCCGCCAGGTCGTCGTAGCGCAGGTCCATCTCGCGCACGACCCACTGGAGGGCCTCGGCGGCCCGCTTGGGGTTGGTGATGATCGGCGTGATCAGGTGCGGGATGCCCTCGTACGCCGTCAGCTCCACCCGCTTGGGGTCCACGAGCACCATCCGGACGTCCTCCGGGGTGGCCCGCACCATCACCGAGGTGATCAGGCAGTTGATGCAGGAGGACTTACCGGAACCAGTGGCTCCGGCGACCAGCACGTGCGGCATCTTCGCCAGGTTGGCCATGACGTAGCCGCCCTCGACGTCCTTGCCGAGCGCGACGAGCATCGGGTGGTCGTCCTCGGCGGCGTCCGCCAGCCGCAGCACGTCCCCCAGGTTGACCATCTCGCGGTCGGTGTTCGGGATCTCGATGCCGACCGCCGACTTGCCCGGGATCGGGCTGATGATGCGCACGTCGGGCGAGGCCACGGCGTAGGCGATGTTCTTCGCCAGCGCCGTGATCCGCTCCACCTTCACGGCCGGGCCCAGCTCCACCTCGTAGCGGGTCACCGTCGGCCCCCGGGTGAAACCGGTGACCTTCGCGTCGACCTTGAACTCCATGAACACGTTCGTCAGCGAGGCCACGACCGCGTCGTTCGCGGCGCTGCGGGTCTTGCCCGGCCCGCCCTTCTCCAGCAGGTCCAGCGAGGGCAGGGAGTACGTGATGTCCCCGCGCAGCTGGAGCTGCTCGGCGCGGGGCGGCAGCGCCTGGGTCTCGGGCGGGGCCTTGGTCAGGTCGGGAACCGACAGCGTCCCGGAGGCCGCCGCGGTGGTGTCGTGCGGCGGGGCCGCCGCAGCGGCGGGCTTCTCCTCGCGGGCCGGCTGCTCCTCGCGGGCGGGCCCCTCCTCCCGGGCCGACGGGACCGGAGCGGTGATCTCCGCGCCCTCGCGCTCCACCGAGATGCCCTGCGTGAGGTCGGCGACCAGCGGGGAGGGCGGCATCCCGCCGTACACCACCC
>NZ_JBHWMB010000009.1:0-16155 GCF_042730015.1 Streptomyces sp. NPDC059957
AAGCACGCCGCCAGCGTTCGTCCTGAGCCAGGATCAAACTCTCCATGAATGTTTACCGGTAATCCGGTGCACACGCACTTAGAGCGGGACAGTCATGTCGGAATAAGACCGACCGTCCACTGCGTCCTCGCTGTGTAACTGCCTGCAAGCATCCCGGCCGAAACCGTGACCCCACAGGTCTTTTTCAAAGGAACCTCATCCACCGAAATGGACGGGGTATCAACTTTTTGGCGTTGATTTTTGGCACGCTGTTGAGTTCTCAAGGAACGGACGCTTCCTTTGTACCTGTTTCCAGGCCCTCCGGGCGCTTCCTTCGTTTCCAACTCTACCAGATCATTTCCGTTGTCGTTTCCGACTCTGGATTTGAATTCGGTGACCGTTGGAGGGTCTTTGCCTTTCGGCACTCCACCACATTAGCGCTTATCCCGTGTGGCTCATAATCGGCCGTTCGGAATCGAATTCGGACATGCCGAATAGGACCCCGCCAGGGGTAAGTCGTAGGTAGTGGGTTGGCCGCTCTGGGGGTCTGCTGATAGCAGTGCCCCGTTCAAGCGGCTCGGGCTACGTTAGGCGTCCGCCGATGCCGAGTCAAGTTGAGCGGCGGCGTGGCGCGTGGGCCCGGTACGGGCTCACCGTCGGGTCGTGGGTGATCCAGTAGCGGTACGGGTGGGCCGCGCCGGCGCCGCCCACTCCGGTGCGGGGGCCGTTGCTCAGCAGGTCCGGCGGTACGGGGGTGCCGGTCAGCAGGGACAAGGGGGAATCCGTGCCGGTGCAGAGGTCCGTGCCGTCCAGGGAGCGGTCCACGGCCAGGGCGGTGGCCAGACGGGCCGGGCCTTTGGCCAGTTCTCGATCGGTTCTGGCTGAAACTCGGCGTTTGCGGGCAAGATCCGCACCCACGGTGATCTCCCCGGCCCGGAGCAGGACTCCGCCGGCGTGGCCCGGCGGGCCGCAGACCACGTTGAGGCTGAACCACATGCCGTAGATGAAGTAGACGTACGCGTGTCCGGGTGGACCGAACATCGACGCGTTGCGCGCCGTCCGGCCGCGGTAGGCGTGGGAGCCGGGGTCGGCTTCCCCCTCGTACGCCTCCACCTCCGTGATGCGCAGTTCCAGCGGGCCGTCAGGGGTGCGGCGGACCAGGGTGCGGCCAAGGAGGTCCGGGGCCACGGTACGGACCGGGCGGTCGAAGAAGGACCGGGGCAGGGGCGTACGGTCGGGGCGCGCGCTCATCCAGTCGAGCGTAGTGGACTGCGTACTCCTGCAACCGGGGCCTAAGGTTCCGCGTTTGTAGAGGTATGCAGAGGTAGTGCCGCGCGTGGTCGCGCGGGTCTTGTCGAGCAGAACTTTTTCGCGCACGTCGTATAGGGGAGTCAGAGCATGGGGTTCAGGAAGCTGTTCGCGAGCCTGGGTGCCGGTGGTGCTTCGGTCGACACGGTCATCACCGAGCCGAACGTCGTGCCGGGCGGGATCGTCCAGGGCGAGGTCCGGATCCAGGGCGGATCCGTGGAGCAGCAGATCGAGGGGCTGTCCGTCGGGCTCCAGGCGCGCGTGGAGGTGGAGGGCAACGACCAGGAGTACAAGCAGGACGTGGTCTTCACCAAGCAGCGTCTCGGTGGTGCCTTCCAGGTGCAGGCGGGCGCCCTGCACGTGGTGCCGTTCGGCCTGGAGATCCCCTGGGAGACGCCGATCACCCACTTCGGGGGGCGTCAGCTGCCCGGGATGAACATCGGGGTCAGCACGGAGCTGGAGATCGCGCGCGCGGTGGACGCCGGCGACCTCGACGCGATCAACGTGCACCCGGTGCCGGCGCAGCAGGCGATCCTCGACGCCTTCACGCAGCTCGGCTTCTCCTTCCGCAGTGCGGACATGGAGCGCGGGCACATCCGCGGGACGCGGCAGACGCTGCCGTTCTACCAGGAGATCGAGTTCCTGCCGCCGTCGCAGTACCGGGGGCTGAACCAGGTCGAGCTGACCTTCGTCTCCGACGGGCGCGAGATGGACGTCGTCCTGGAGATGGACAAGAAGCCGGGTCTGTTCAGCGAGGGCAGCGACACCTTCCGCTGCTTCCAGGTGGGGCTGCAGTCCTACCAGGGCACGGACTGGGCGGCCTACCTGAACCAGTGGATCTCGTCGGTGGGTTCGCAGCGCAACTGGCTCTGAGCAGATCTAGGCTCGGTGCCGGTACAGGTACCGGTCAGCGTCGACTCAACCCAGCAGGAGGTTCCGCAGTGGCCGAGCAGAGCAGGGCGCCGCTCCCCCACGATTTCCATCCGGCGGTGCACGCTTTCACCGTGAGCAGTGCGGATCTGGAGCCCGGGGCCGATCTGGGGTCCGCCCAGGTGCTGGCCGGTGGGAACGTATCGCCGCACCTGCGGTGGGAGGGGTTCCCGGAGTCGACGAAGTCGTTCGCCGTGACCTGCTTCGACCCGGACGCCCCGACGGGGAGCGGGTTCTGGCACTGGGTGCTCTTCGATCTGCCGGTCTCGGTCACCGAGCTGCCGGCGGGGGCGGGCTCCGGGAAGTTCGAGGGGCTGCCCGCCGGGGCCGTGCACGTGCGCAACGACTACGGCACCCAGGACTTCGGCGGGGCTGCTCCCCCGGCCGGGGAGCGCCACCGTTACGTGTTCACCGTGTACGCGGTGGACGAGGAGAAGCTCGGTCCCGGCGCGGACGTGTCTCCGGCAGTCGTCGGGTTCAATCTGCGGTTCCACACGCTGGGGCGTGCGCAGCTCATCGGGGAGTACGAGGCTCCCGCGGGCTGAGCATTCCGCTCTTCGTTTTCCGAGCGTTAGCCCGGTCCTGGTCTAAAGACGACCAGGACCGGGCATTTTTATTGCGTTGTCCCGCGTGGCGCGCGCGACCAGAGTGGTTGCGGGCCTTGCCGCCAGGGTGGTCGCGGGCCTGCACACGGGAGGTGGGCGAGATGCGGGACACGCTGGTGCTGAACGCGAGCTTCGAGCCGCTGTCGACGGTGACGATGAACCGGGCCGTGGTCCTGGTGCTCCAGGACAAGGCCGTGGTCGAACAGGCGCATCCCGAGTTTCGTGTGCGCGCGGCCACGATGGATCTTCCGTTGCCGCGGGTGATCAGACTCTGCAGGTACGTCCGGGTGCCCTTCCGGAGACATGCTCCCTGGTCACGGAGGGGGGTGTTGATCCGGGACCAACACCGGTGCGCGTACTGCGGGAAGCGCGCGACGACCGTGGACCACGTGCTTCCGCGGGCGCAGGGCGGTGGGGACACCTGGCTGAACACGGTGGCCTCCTGCTCCGAGGACAACCACCGCAAGGCGGCCCGGACTCCGGAGGAGGCGGGGATGCCGCTCCTCCGGAAGCCCTTCGTTCCCTCGCCGGGGGACGCCATGCTGCTCGCGCTGGGGGTGGGCGGACGGGAGGCCCTGCCGGAGTGGCTGGAGCGTTCCGCGTAGGGCCGCGGATGATCGCGTAGCGCAGGCTCGTCCTGCCGGGTAGGCGGCTCCGCTGGGCGACGTACGTTTGCTACGTCGCTCAGCGGAGCAGCAGCTGGACGATCGCGATGATCCCGACGGTCACGATGACGGCGCGCAGCACGGTGGGCGGCAGGCGGCGGCCGACCTTGGCGCCGAGCTGGCCGCCGATGGTGGAGCCGACGGCGATGAGCAGGACGGCCGTCCAGTCGAACTCGGCGACGAAGAGGAAGAAGACGGCCGCGATGCCGTTCACCATCGCCGCGACGACGTTCTTCACCGCGTTGATCCGCTGGAGGTCCTCGCGGAGCAGCAGGCCCATGAGGCCGAGGTAGAGCACGCCTTGGGCGGCGCCGAAGTAGCCCCCGTACGCGCTCGAGAGCAGCATGCCCGACAGCAGCAGCGGGCCGCCGTCGGGGTGGCCGGTGTCTCCGCCCGCTGCGTCCTGGCGCTTGCGCAGGGCGGCGGCGAGCCGGGGCTGGAAGACGACGAGGACGAGGGCCAGGCCGATCAGGACCGGCACGATCGTGTCGAAGGAGTCCGACGGCAGGGTGAGGAGCAGGATCGCGCCGGCGAGTCCGCCGACGAGGGAGACGGCGCCGAGCCGGATGATGCGGGCGCGCTGGCCCTGGAGCTCCTTGCGGTAGCCGATGGCTCCGCTGATGGAACCGGGCACGAGGCCGAGGGTGTTGGAGACGTTGGCCGTGACCGGCGGCAGGCCGGTGGCCAGCAGCACCGGGAAGGTGATCAGGGTGCCGGAACCGACGATGGTGTTGATGGTGCCGGCGCCGATGCCGGCCGCGAAGACCGCGAGTGATTCCCAGATGGACATGGGCGGGGTCGTCCCCTTTGCATGAGTGAGTCGCCTCCCCGCCGTGAAGGTCGGGGGGCCTCACTGATCATGCCGGAGGGGACGGCGCCTTCAGTCGATGGGGGGCTGCTCGCGGCGTTCCGCGGCGTCCTTGTCGCGGGCGGCGGGGATCCCGCCGCCGGCGCCGCCGTCCTTACCGACGTTCTGCGGGTTGAAGCCGGAGGCGGCGCCCATCGGGCCGAAGTTGCCCATCGCTCCGGAGAGGCCCTTGAGGGCGTCGCCGATCTCGCTCGGGACGATCCAGAGCTTGTTGGCGTCGCCTTCGGCGAGCTTCGGGAGCATCTGGAGGTACTGGTAGGCGAGCAGCTTCTGGTCTGCGTCGCCGGCGTGGATGGACTCGAAGACCGTACGGATGGCCTGCGCCTCGCCCTCGGCGCGCAGGGCCGCGGCCTTGGCGTCACCTTCTGCGCGCAGGATGGAGGACTGCTTCTCGCCCTCGGCGCGCAGGATCTCGGACTGGCGGACGCCCTCGGCCTGGAGGATCGCGGCGCGCTTGTCGCGGTCGGCGCGCATCTGCTTCTCCATCGAGTCCTGGATGGAGGTCGGCGGCTCGATGGCCTTCAGCTCGACGCGGTTGACGCGGATGCCCCACTTGCCGGTGGCCTCGTCGAGGACTCCGCGCAGGGCCGCGTTGATCTCCTCGCGGGAGGTCAGGGTCCGCTCCAGGTCCATGCCGCCGATGATGTTCCGGAGGGTGGTGACGGTGAGCTGCTCGATGGCCTGGATGTAGCTGGCCACCTCGTACGTCGCGGCGCGGGCGTCGGTCACCTGGTAGTAGATGACCGTGTCGATGTTGACGACGAGGTTGTCCTGGGTGATGACGGGCTGCGGCGGGAAGGGGACGACCTGCTCGCGGAGGTCGATCCGGTTGCGGATCGAGTCGATGAACGGGACGACGATGTTGAGGCCCGCGTTGAGGGTGCGGGTGTAGCGGCCGAATCGCTCGACGATGGCGGCGCTGGCCTGCGGGATCACCTGGATCGTCTTGACCAGTGCGATGAAGACCAGAACCACCAGAATGATCAGAACGATGATGATCGGTTGCATGCGGTTCCCCGTGCCCTTCCGGCTGTCTGTGCTGCCCCGTTCAGCGGAGTCTCGCAGACCCCGGGGCCGCGGGTCGGCTGCTTGCCCACATGTGCTTGCACACAGGCGAGTTGCTCACGTGCTGGTTCGTTCACGTGCTGGTTCGTTCACGTGCTGCTTCGTTCACGTGCCGGTTCGTCACATGACGACGGCGGTCGCCCCGTCGATCTCCACGACGTCCACGGACTGGCCCGGCTCGAAGGTGATGTCCGCATCGAGGGAGCGCGCCGACCAGATCTCCCCCGCGAGCTTGATCCGGCCGCCGCCGCCCGCGTCCACGCGTTCCAGGACCACGGCGCTGCGGCCCCTCAACGCGTCGATTCCGCTGCGGTGTTGGGGTTTCTGGTTGCGGTGCCGGTTCGCGATCGGGCGGACGACCGCGATGAGCGCGACCGACACGGCCACGAAGACCAGGACTTGGGCGACCACTCCCCCGCCGAGGGCCGCCGTCACGGCGGCCGCCACCGCTCCGGCGGCGAACATGCCGAACTCGGGCATCGCGGTCAGGACCAGGGGTATGCCCAGTCCGACCGCGCCGATGAGCCACCACACCCACGCGTCGATGTCCACATGGTCATGGTAGGTCGGGTGGGCGCGGTCCGGACAGGGTGCGGGGGGCCCGGCCCGAACTACCGCAGGGGCAGGCCCTGGGCGGTCCAGCGGTCGCTGTCGTTGCGCTCGACGACGAGCGGCAGGCCGAAGCAGAGGGAGAGGTTGCGGGAGGTCAGTTCGAGGTCGATGGGTCCGGCCGCGACCACCTTGCCCTGACGGATCATCAGGACGTGGGTGAAGCCGGGGGCGATCTCCTCGACGTGGTGTGTGACCATGATCATCGACGGGGCGAGCGGATCGCGGGCGAGCCGGCCGAGGCGTCGTACGAGGTCCTCGCGGCCGCCGAGGTCGAGGCCGGCGGCGGGCTCGTCGAGCAGCAGCAGCTCAGGGTCGGTCATCAGCGCGCGGGCGATCAGGGTGCGCTTGCGCTCGCCCTCGGAGAGGGTGCCGAACTTCCGGTCGAGGTAGGGCGTCATGCCGAGGCGGTCGAGGAAGGCGCGGGCGCGCTGCTCGTCGATCTCCTCGTACTCCTCCTGCCAGGTGGCCGTCATGCCGTACGCGGCGGTGAGGACGGTCTCCAGGACGGTCTGGCGCCTGGGCAGCTTGTCGGCCATCGCGATGCCGGCCATGCCGATGCGGGGGCGCAGCTCGAAGACGTCCACCTTGCCGAGGGTGCTGCCGAGGATGGTGGCGGAACCCTTGGTGGGGAAGAGGTAGCTGGAGGCGAGGTTCAGCAGCGTGGTCTTGCCGGCACCGTTGGGGCCGAGGATCACCCAGCGCTCCCCCTCCTTGACCGACCAGGAGACCTGGTCCACCAGAGCCCGGCCCTCGCGGACCACGGATACGTCCACCAGCTCCAGAACATCGCTCATGAGCGTGTTGTCTCCCCTTGCAGTCTTGGTTCGTCTGTGCGCCGCCCCGTCCGTGGGCGCAGCCCCAGGGGAAAACCTACGCCACTCGGGGAGGGCTCCGGGCGCGGGCCCGGGTCCGGGGGGCCGTCCGTAAAGTAGGGGGATGCTTTTCGAACCGCGTTCCGGGCGGCTGGCCGCCTGGGGGAACGCTCTGCTGGCCGGTCTCGTCTCGCCCGACGAGGCCGTGTTGTCGATCGTGGGCGAGGACTCCGTGCACCGGGTGGAGGGACTGCCCGGGGAGGCCGGCCCGGTGGGGCTCACCCTGGCGCTGGGCCGGTTGCGGGTGCTGGGGGTGACCGGGCTGCGGATCGCGCTCCCGGCGCCCGGGCACCCGCTGGGGCTGAGCGGGCCGCCGGAGTTCAACGCGAGGGCGCTGGACGCGGAGGAGGCCGTCGTCGCGGTGGGCGCGGCCGTCGGGCTGGTGCCGGAGGTCCACGAGGCCGGGCCCGCGGGTGATGTGCACGTGTCGGTGACCTGGCACTGCCTGCCGGTACGGGAGGCCCCGCCGGCGGACGTGCCGTCGCTGAGCGAGGCGGAGCGGGAACTGGCGGAGGCGCTGATAGAGGCCACGGTGGTGCTGACCCGGCTGGACGTGGCGGGATCCGGACCGGTCGCGGAGGCGGCGCTGTCCGCGTACCGGGCGCGGACGGAGGCCGGGCGGGACGCGCTGGCGCCGGGATATCCGCCGCGGGCGGTACGGGTCCTCTCGCTGGCGCAGCGGGTGGACCTGATGGTGTCGCTGGCGACCGAGCGGGGGCACGGGGCGGCGGTGGCCGCGTCGGAGATGGCCGCGCGGGCGGAGGCCTTGCGGCCCGTGGAGCGGGTCGCTCGGCGGGCGCTGGTCGCGGCGTACAACTCGGCCGTTGAGGAGCGGTTGCGCTAGCCGCTCGGTGCGGGGCGTGGGTGCGGCGCCGCCCCGCGAGCGTCCCCGGCTGCGCCGGGGCTTCCGGGGCGCCGCCCCGGACCCCGCGCCTCAAACGCCGGCGGGGCTGATCTTGCCCGGCTGCGCCAGGAAGCCGCCCCTGCACGGGCGGGCGTGCCCAGCCGCCCGAGGCTGCGGGGCCGAGAGCGCCCCTCGCGGCTACGCGGGTCCGGCTGTCCCTCAGGTCGGAGGCCGGCGGGGCGGGGGCGAAGCCTGCCGAGCGGTGCCGGTGCCGCGTCGGGAATGGCATCGGGCCCGCTTCCCAGGGAGAGGGGGGAAGCGGGGCCGAGGTTCCCGGCCGCTGCGCGGGCCCCGCGGCTACGCGAGCCCGGCTGCGCCGCCGGTCGGAGGCCGGCGCAGCGGGGCGAAGCCTGCGGAGCAGTGTGAGCGCCGCGTTGAAAAGGCGTGCGGTGCGAGCGCCGCGTTGAAAAGGCGTGCAGTGCGAGCACCGCGTCAAGAGGGGTGGTGCGGGGTCAGTTGTTGACGCCCGTGTTGCCCCAGGCGCCGTTGAGCAGGCCGATCACGTTGACCGAGTTGCCCACCACGTTCGCGGGGATGTGGACGGGGAGCTGGAGCTGGTTCCCCGCGGCCACGCCGGGCGAGTTCAGGGCCTCGCCCTCCGCCGACGCACCGCCGTGCGCCGACGAGACACCCGCGCCGGCGGCGAGGAGGCCGCCCGCGATCATGGTGACGGCGGTGGCCTTCTTGAAGTTCTTCACGTTCTCGTCCTCCAGTACGTCTGCCGCGGCCAGCCGCCGCGGCACGTCATGAAGAACGCTCATCCGACGAACGGGATGCGCCATGTGGGCTACATGCACCCGACCGGATGAATCACTGTGCGAGTCCGTGTCTGACCGCCCACAGCGCCGCCTGCGTACGGTCCGCGAGGTCCAGCTTCATCAGGATGTTCGAGACGTGCGTCTTCACCGTCTTCTCCGACAGGACGAGCGCGCGGGCGATCTCCCGGTTCGAGCGCCCGTCCGCTATGTGGAGCAGCACCTCGCGCTCGCGGTCCGTCAGGTTGCCGCCACGGCCGGATGACGGGCCGGGGGCCTCCTCGGCGAGCAGGGCTCCGGCGACCTCCGGCTGGAGGAGGACGTGGCCCGCGTGCACCGAGCGGATGGCGGCGGCGAGGGCGTCGGGGTCGATGTCCTTGTACACGTAGCCGGCCGCGCCCGCACGCAGCGCGGGCACCACCGTGCGCTGCTCGGTGAAGCTGGTGACGATCAGCACGCGCGCGGGGTTCTCCAGCGTGCGCAGCCTGCGCAGTGCCTCGATGCCGTCGGTGCCCGGCATCTTGATGTCCATCAGGATGACGTCGGGGCAAAGCTCCTCGGCCCGGGCGATGCCCTCCTCGCCGTCGGCTGCCTCGCCGACCACCTCGATGTCGTCCTGGACCTCCAGGAAGGTGCGCAGGCCCCGCCGGACCACCTGGTGGTCGTCCACGAGCAACACCCTGACGCGGCCGCTACGGCCCGGCGTGTCAGCCACCGGGTACCTCCAGTTCGATCGTGGTGCCGGTGCCGGGCTCGGAGCGCACGGTGAGGTGGCCGCCGACGCCCGCGGCCCGGTCCCGCATGGAGACGAGGCCGAGGTGGCGGCCCGCCCGGCGGACGGTGGGAGGGGAGAAGCCGGTTCCGTCGTCGGTCACCCGGAGCAGGGCTCCCCCTGTCTCCCGGCGGGTCAGGGTGACGTCGATCCGGTCGCCCGCCGAGTGGCGCAGGGCGTTGTGCAGGGCCTCCTGGGCCACGCGCAGGACCGCTTCCTCCTGGGCCGCGGGCAGGGCCCGTACGCCGTCGCAGGTGAAGGTGACGTGTGCGGTGTGGGCCCGGTCCAGGACGCGGACCTGGTTGCGGAGGGTGGCGATGAGGCCGTCCTCGTCGAGGGCTGCGGGGCGGAGCTCGGTGACGGCCGCGCGCAGTTCGTCGGCGGCCTCGGCCGCGAGGACGGCGACCTGCTGGAGCTCCTCCTTGGCGCGGGCCGGGTCGCGGTCCACCAGGGCGGCGGCGGCCTGAGCTGTCAGGCGGAGCGAGAAGAGCTTCTGGCTGACCGCGTCGTGCAGCTCGTGGGCCAGGCGGGAGCGCTCCTCGGCGATGGTCAGCTCGCGGCTGCGCTCGTAGAGGCGGGCGTTGGTGAGGGCGATCGCCGCGTGCTGGGCGAGGAGGGAGAGGAGCTCCTCGTCCTCGTCGGTGAAGCCCCGCTTGCCGCCCGGGACGCTCCGCTTGTTCGCGAGGAAGAGGGCGCCGAGGGTCTCCTCGCCGTCCCGGACGGGCAGCCCGAGGAAGTCGGACATGTCGGGGTGGGCGGCGGGCCAGCCCTCGAAGCGGGGGTCCTCGCGCACGTCGGCCAGCCGCTCGGGGCCGTTCTGGTGGAGCATCGCGGCGAGGATGCCGTGCTGGCGGGGCAGGGGGCCGATCGCCCGCCACCGTTCCTCGCTGATGCCGTCCACGACGAACTGGGCGAAGCCGCCGTGGTCGTCCGGGACGCCCAGGGCCGCGTACTCGGCGTCGAGCAGCTCGCGGGCCGAGGCGACGATCGTGCGCAGCACGTCGCGGACCTCCAGCGGGCGGCTCATGGCGAGCAGCGCGGTGCTCACGGCGGCCAGGCCGCCGGCGCGGGGGCCTCGGGGTCCGGAGTGCATGGCCTCACGGTACTCGCGGCTCCCCGGCGGGCGGATCGGGCCGTGGGCGTAGGCCTCGCGCGGGCGGCGGCCGGGGGCGGCTCCCGGGCGGCCGGTGGGCGGGGCGGGGTCCGGCCGGGGTGGAGCGGGGAGGGCGCTCGGGGGTACGGGAGAAGGGTCCGTATATAAGGGACATTCCGCCGGGCCCTGCGGCCCGGGCCCCCGTCGGGCGGAGGCCTGCCGGCGCCGTCGGACAAGGCCTCCTACTACGCGGGTACCGCCCCGCTGTAGCGAAACTGTGCCTCTGGCATGAGTTCCCGGACGCTCTTCTGCTACTCAAGGATGAGAACGGTCACTGAGCGGATTGCTTGAGCAACGGTTGGTGAGATTGATACGTGCCCGATGTGAGCCCGCACATAGGACGCACATCACTTACGAAGCTCCCTAGTGGACGAATAAGAGCGCTGTTAGCGCTGGCTCGCGTGGTCCGGGCCCTGAATTCGGGGCTCGGCTCCGGCCCCTGATCCACTAAGCGGGATCGTACGTCACACCTTTGCCACAGGATTTTGCCGCCGCTAAGAATTGCTCTCGCCGCACAGCGCCGCGGATCTCGGATCCGGCAGGCGCTTTCCTGCGGCCCCCGCTATTCGAAGAGGTTGCTACGCATGACCGAGACCAGCACTCCCGGCCACAGTCGTCGTCTGACGATGACGAAGGCGCACAAGCTTTCCATCGCCGGTGTAGCCACCCTGGGCGCCGCCGCCCTCGCCTTCTCCCTCGTACCGGCCAACGCCGCCGAGACGCAGACGGCCGTCGCCGCTGCTCCCGTCGCCTGGTCCAAGGTCGTCGACGGTGCGCAGGCGCAGGCCGTGCAGCAGCACCTCACCGTTCAGCAGGTCGTCGCGGACCAGCAGGCCAAGGTCGCGAAGGACGCCAAGGCCGCCAAGGACGCGGCCGCCAAGGCCAAGGCCGAGGCGGACGCGAAGAAGGACCGCGAGAAGAAGGCGGCCGCCAGCCGCTCCGCGAACCGCGCGCCGGTCTTCGCGAACAACCTGGACGGCTGGATCAAGGAAGCCCTCTTCATCATGAAGAAGGAGGGCATTCCGGGCACCTACGCCGGGATCCACAAGAACATCATGCGCGAGTCCAGCGGCAACCCGCTGGCGATCAACAACTGGGACATCAACGCCCAGAACGGCATCCCCAGCAAGGGTCTGCTCCAGGTCATCGCCCCGACCTTCAAGGCGTACCACGTCAAGGGCACCAAGTTCGACCAGTACGACCCGGTCGCCAACATCGTCGCGGCCTGCAACTACGCGGCCGACCGCTACGGCTCCATGGACAACGTCAACAGCGCCTACTAGGCCTCTGGCGGCATCCCCAGCCCCCCATGCGCCTCAGGGCGGCCCCGGTGTTCCGGAGCCGCCCTGAGGCGTTCGTGCGTGCCCGCGTGCGTACGCGGAACCCTGCGCCTACTTGCCCGCGCGCATGACCTCGGGCTCGTGGCGGCGCAGCAGGCGCTGCACGGCGAAGCCGCACGCGACGCCGATGAGCAGCAGGATCGTGATGTTCAGGCCCCACTGTCCGGCCGTGGCGTCCCAGAGCGGGTCGGTGTTGGTCGGGTTGTCCTGGTCCCACGGCGGCATGAGCACGCCGAGGTTCAGCGTGGTGCCGGCGGCGGCGATGGCCCAGCGGGACGGCATCAGCCAGGCGAACTGCTCCAGGCCCGGAGAGTCGTAGACCTGGAAGAGGATGCCGGTGAAGACGACCTGGACGATCGCGAACATGACGAGCAGCGGCATGGTCTTCTCGGCTGTCTTCACCAGCGAGGAGATCACCAGGCCGAACATCATGGAGGTGAAGCCGAGCGCGATGACCGACAGGCAGATCTCCACGGCCGGCGGCATCAGCAGACCCTCGGCGGGCAGGTCGCGCGGGTAGAAGCCGATCGCGCAGATGATCACGCCCTGGATGGCGGTGATGAACCCGAGGACGATCACCTTCGACGCGAGGTACGCGGACCGGGACAGGCCGGTCGCGCGCTCGCGCTCGTAGATCACTCGTTCCTTGATCAGCTCACGGACCGAGTTGGCGGCGCCGGAGAAGCACATGCCGACCGCGAGGATCAGCATGATCGTGCCGGCGTCGCCGTTGAAGCGGGACGGCGCCACGGGCGGCGCGAGTCCGAACTTCGCGGGGATGACCACGGAGACCACGCCGAGGACCGCCGGGAGGATCAGCATCAGCCCGATGAAGCCCTTGTCGGACGCGATGACCGACATGTAGCGGCGCATCAGCGTCCAGAGCTGGGAGCCCCAGCCCTGCGGCTTCGGCGGCCGGGTCTGCTGCACGGCGGGCTGCACCGACTGCGGGGCGACCGCGTCGATGTCGGCGGCGTAGAGCTGGTAGTGCTGCGAGCCCTTCCAGCGGCCGGCCCAGTCGTAGTCGCGGTAGCTCTCGAAGGCGGAGAACACGTCGGCCCAGGTGGTGTAGCCGAAGAAGTTCAGCGCCTCGTCCGGCGGGCCGAAGTACGCGACCGAGCCGCCCGGGGCCATGACCAGCAGCTTGTCGCAGATCGCCAGCTCGGCGACCGAGTGCGTGACGACGAGGACCGTGCGGCCGTCGTCGGCGAGGCCGCGCAGCAGCTGCATGACATCGCGGTCCATGCCCGGGTCCAGACCCGAGGTGGGCTCGTCCAGGAAGATCAGCGACGGCTTGGTCAGCAGCTCCAGGGCCACGGACACGCGCTTGCGCTGGCCGCCCGAGAGCGAGGTGATCTTCTTGTCCTTGTGGATGTCGAGCTTGAGCTCGCGCAGCACCTCGTTGATGCGGGCGGCGCGCTCGGACTCGGCGGTGTCGCCCGGGAAGCGGAGCTTGGCCGCGTACTTCAGGGCGGTGCTGACCTTCAGTTCCTTGTGCAGGATGTCGTCCTGCGGGACCAGGCCGATGCGCTGGCGGAGCTCCGCGAACTGCTTGTACAGGTTGCGGTTGTCGTAGAGGACGTCGCCCTCGTTGGCCGGGCGGTAGCCGGTCAGCGCCTTGAGGAGCGTCGACTTGCCGGAGCCCGAGGGGCCGATGACGCCGATCAGCGACTTCTCCGGGACGCCGAAGGTGACGTCCTTGAGGATCTGCTTGCCGCCGTCGACCGTGACCGTGAGGTGGCGGGCCGAGAAGGAGACGTCACCGGTGTCGACGAACTCCTCGAGGCGGTCGCCGACGATCCGGAAGGTCGAGTGGCCGACGCCGACGATGTCGTTCGGGCCGAGCAGCGCGGTGCCCGACTTCGCCAGCGGCTGGCCGTTGACGTAGGTGCCGTTGTGGCTGCCGAGGTCGCGGATCTCGAAGCGGCCGCCCGGCATCGAGTGGAACTCCGCGTGATGGCGCGAGACCTGGAGGTCCGAGACCACCAGCTCGTTCTCCAGCGCACGGCCGATGCGCATGACGTGGCCCAGCGCGAGCTGGTGGAACGTCGTCGGGCTGCGGTGGTCGCCGTAGCCCGGAGTACCGCCGCCGCCCGGCTGCTGCTGGTGCGGCTGGTGCTGCTGCTGCGGGAAGGGTTGTGCCTGGTGCGGCTGCTGGGCCTGCTGGGCCTGCTGCTGCGGGAACGGCGGGGCCTGCTGGACCTGCTGTTCCCAGGGCTGCTGCGGTGCCTGCTGCTGCGGCTGTGCTTGCTGCGCGTACGCCTGCTGCGGGGCGGCCTGCTGCGGCGCCGGGGCGGCCGCGGCCGCACCCGCGACGGGATTCAGTCGCGGCCCGTCGGTGGCGTTGCCCAGGTGCACCGGCGTACCGGGTACGAGCTCGGCCTGCTGGACCCTGGCCCCGTGCACGTACGTGCCGTTGGTGCTGCCGTGGTCCTCGATTCCCCAACCTCGCCCGTTCCAGGTGATGGTGGCGTGCCGCCACGACACCCGGGCGTCATCGATCACCACGTCTCCCTGGGGGTCGCGCCCCAGCGAGTACGACCTGGACGGATCGAGCGTCCAGGTCCTTCCATTCAATTCCAGTACGAGTTCCGGCACTCCAGCCCCACTTAAGTCCCCCGAGAATCCCCCATGACGTCAGGGAGTCTAGGGATGGCGAACATCCGGGGGAACTATTTCAGGCGCACGGCCACAAGGGGAATCCGGGCCACGTGGCGGCGTCCCGCGAGGCCCGCCGAGGGGGTCGAAAGCGCCGCGGAAGGTGCGTTTCGGGGCGCTTCGGCAGCCCCCGGATCGGCCGGGGCATCTCTTCGGCCCGCCGCGCGGGCTCGTTCCCGGCCCTCGCCCTCCCGATCCCGCGCGTGGCCCCCGTCCGTCCGGCTCACCCCGTCGCCGGATCTCCACGCGCCCGCTCCCGAGCCCGCCCATGGCCATCGCACGACCTCCACACGTCCACCGGGTGGCCCCCGCACGTCCGTACGGAGCGAAACGGTTCCGCCAGGTGGGACGGGGCTCCGTGGGCGCGGGCCGGGGAGATACGGTGAAGGCACCATGAGCGCTTCGCAGACCTCCGACGTCCCCACCCTCCTCGTCAAGATCTTCGGCAAGGACCGTCCCGGGATCACCGCCGGGCTGTTCGACACCCTCGCCGCCTACTCCGTCGACGTCGTCGACATCGAGCAGGTCGTCACCCGGGGCCGCATCGTCCTGTGCGCCCTCGTCACCCACCCGACCGCCGGCACCGAGGGCGAGCTGCGGGCCACCGTCCACAGCTGGGCCGAGTCCCTCAAGCTGCAGGCCGAGATCCTCTCCGGCACCGGTGACAACCGGCCGCGCGGCAGTGGCCGTTCGCACGTCACCGTGCTCGGACATCCGCTCACCGCCGAGTCCACGGCCGCCATCGCCGCGCGGATCACCGCGACCGGCGGCAACATCGACCGCATCTTCCGGCTCGCGAAGTATCCGGTGACGGCCGTGGAGTTCGCCGTCTCCGGCACCGCGACCGAGCCGCTGCGCACCGCGCTGGCCACCGCCGCCGCGCAGATCGGCGTCGACGTGGCCGTGGTCTCGGCCGGGTTGCACCGGCGGGCCCAGCGCCTCGTCGTCATGGACGTGGACTCGACCCTGATCCAGGACGAGGTCATCGAGCTGTTCGCCGCGCACGCCGGCTGTGAGGCCGAGGTCGCCGAGGTGACCGAGCGGGCCATGCGCGGGGAGCTGGACTTCGAGCAGTCGCTGCACGCCCGGGTCGCGCTGCTGGCCGGACTGGACGCCTCCGTGGTGGACAAGGTCCGCTCCGAGGTGCGCCTCACCCCGGGCGCCCGGACGCTGATCCGCACCCTCAAGCGGCTCGGGTACCAGGTGGGTGTGGTCTCCGGCGGGTTCACGCAGGTGACGGACGACCTGAAGGAGCAGCTCGGGCTGGACTTCGCCTCGGCCAACACCCTGGAGATCATCGACGGCAAGCTGACGGGCAGGGTCACCGGCGAGATCGTGGACCGGGCCGGCAAGGCCCGGCTGCTGCGCCGCTTCGCTTCGGAGGCCGGCGTACCGCTGGCCCAGACGGTGGCCATCGGTGACGGTGCCAACGACCTGGACATGCTGAACGCGGCCGGGCTGGGCGTGGCCTTCTGTGCCAAGCCGGTGGTCCGCCAGGCCGCGGACACCGCGGTGAACGTGCCCTTCCTGGACGCCGTGCTGTACCTGCTCGGAATCACCCGCGAAGAGGTCGAGGCCGCCGACCTGGCGTGACGGTCACGGCTGAACCACGGCGCCCCGACGACTACGACGGAGCGGGGGCCGCGATAGTGGGTAGGGCATGGGGGCT
>NZ_JBHWMB010000009.1:16165-20083 GCF_042730015.1 Streptomyces sp. NPDC059957
GCACTGTGACAGTGCCGGGGCCCGCTCCGTCGTCGTAGTCGGCGGGTCGTGCGCGTCAGGCGTGCGGGGTCCAGAAGTCCAGCAGGGTGCCCACGCCGTGCTCCACGGACTTCCAGGAACCGGTGAAGGAGACGACGGCGATCCCGGAGGTCGGGAAGCCGCTGCGGTTCATCCGGGCCAGCACGTCGCCCTGCGCGCTCCCGGCGAGAGCGTCCGCCAGCGCGTGCATGCCGGGGTTGTGGCCGATGACCAGGAGGTTCTTCACGTCGTCGGAGGTCTCGTTGACCAGGGCGATGAGCTCGCCCAGCGAGGCCTCGTAGAGCCGTTCCTCGTACGTGGTCTTCGGCCGGTGCGGCAGCTCCTGCACGGCCAGCTTCCAGGTTTCCCTGGTCCGGGCCGCGCTGGAGCAGAGGGCCAGGTCGAAGGTGATGCCGGTCTGGGCCAGTTTCTGGCCCGCGGCCGGGGCGTCGTGACGGCCGCGCTCCGCCAGGGGGCGGTCGTGGTCCGTGCCGTCCGACCATTCGGCCTTGGCGTGCCGGAGGAGGACGATCCTGCGGGGTGTGTCGGCGCTCATGACTCCCAGCTTCGCATGGATCGAGCCACGGGGCGCAGGGTGTTGAGGGGGGCTTCACCCCCAGGTGTGGGGTGCGTGGGGCGCGCCCCGGCGCACCGGCGGCGCGGGTCGGGTCCGGTGGCCGGCGCCTCGTCAGCCGACGGCGCTCAGCAGCCGTTCGGTGACCTGGACGAGGGCGGAGCCTTCGCCGGAGGCGGCGTGTGCCTGGCCGGATCCGGCGAGGAGTATGAGCAGGAGGCCGAAGGCGAGGGCGGGCAGGGCGAGCGCCCACCAGGGCAGCCGGGCGTCGGCCCCGGCGGTGCGGGGAGCGGACGGGCGGCCGGGGGCCAGGTGCGTGGGGGCCAGGTGCGTGGGGGCCGACATGGCCGCCTCCGTGGGGTGGTCGGACGGGCTCGCTCTTGCTCTTCGAATCTAAGGATTCGAGCAGGCGGTTCCCATCCGGGACGCACCCCAGATGTCCCTGAGCCTGACCCCCTAGGGGTTGGGGGGTTAACCCCACCCCCTACGGCGAGGCGAGGGTCGCGACGACGGAGATGATCACGGTCACGAGCGCCATGGCGCCCAGCACGAGGCCGAGCTTGCGGTGACCGTTCTGGGGGTTCGGTTCAAGTACGGGCGACATGCCGATCAGTCTCGCATGCCGCATTCGTCCTCGATCGTGCGGTCCCGGCCCGCCAGCACGCCGAGCGCGATCTGCGGGACGAGCAGGCCTGCCATCAGGGCGAGGGGAAGGTCCCAGCCGCCGCTGTGCTGGTAGAGGACGCCGATGACGAGCGGTCCGGGGATGGAGATGAGGTACCCGGTGCTCTGGGCGAAGGCGGAGAGCTTGACCACGCCGGCCGGGGACTTGGCGCGCAGTCCGATCATCGTGATGACGAGCGGGAAGGCGCAGTTGGAGATGCCGAGCATGATGACCCAGGCCCATGCCCCGGCGGCGGGGGCGAAGTAGAGCCCGAGGTAGCCGGCGAGCCCGAAGAGGCCGAGGACGACCGCGATGGGGCCCTGGTTCTTCATCCGGCCCGCCAGGCCCGGGATGATGAAGGCGAGCGGGACGCCCATGACCATGGTGACCGCGAGCAGGATGCCCGCGGTGGAAGCGGAGACCCCGGCGTCGCGGAAGATCTGCGGGAGCCAGCCCATGGTGATGTACGCGCCCGTGGCCTGGAGTCCGAAGTAGCAGGCGAGGGCCCACGCCGTGCGGCTGCGCACGACGCTCGGCCCGGCGTCGGCCCGGACGGCCGGTGCCCCGTCGGCCGCGGCCGCCGCCCTCTCCTTGCGGGCCGCCGTGGCGATGGCCAGCCAGGGCAGGACAGCAGTCAGGGCGAGGACGGCCCAGATCAGCAGGCCGGTGCGCCAGCTGCCGCCGAGGGCCTGCGTCAGCGGGACGGTCGCCGCCGCGGCGAGCGAGGTGCCGGCGGCCAGGGCCATGGAGTAGAGCCCGGTCATGGTGCCGACCCGGTCGGGGAACCAGCGCTTGACGATCACCGGCAGGAGCACGTTGGTCAGGGCTATGCCCGCCAGGGTCAGGGCGCTGGCCGCGAGGAACCCGGCGGCGTTGGTGGCGAAGGGCCGGATCAGCAGGCCCGCGGCGACGGCGGCCATGCCTGCGCAGACGACGGCGGCCGGGCCGAAGCGGCGGGAGAGCCGGGGCGCGGTGACGCCGAAGACGGCGAAGCAGAGGGCGGGTACGGAGGTGATGAGTCCGGCGACGGCGCCGCTCATGCCGAGGCCCTCGCGGGTCTCCTCGAACAGGGCGCCGAGGCTGGTGATGGCGGGCCGCAGGTTGAGGGCGGCCAGCACGATGCCGACGAGGAGCACGGGTCCGAGCCACGCCGGCTGCGGGGTGGCGGCGGGGGCGGGAAGGGGGTGCGGGGTGGCCGTGCCCGCGGCCCGGGGCCGGTTCAGGGTCTGGACTTCTTCGTCGGACATTCAACCATCATAGAATCATGGGATGATTGGTTGTCCACCCCGCAACCGTATCGTTCGCGTCACCCGCATCGCGCCCGCCCCGAGAGGAACCCCGACCGCATGCCGCTGACCTCGCCCCGGCGATCCGCGCTCGTCGACCAGGTGATCGCCCAGCTCCGGAACCAGATCACCACCGGCGAATGGCCCGTGGGCTCCCGCATCCCCACCGAGCCGGAGCTCGTGGAGCTGCTGGGAGTCGCCCGCAACACCGTGCGGGAGGCCGTCCGGGCCCTCGCGCACAACGGCCTCCTCGACATCCGCCAGGGCTCGGGGACCTACGTCATCGCCACCAGCGAGCTGGCCGGGGTCATGCACCGCCGCTTCGCCGGCGCCGATCCCCGGCACATCGCGGAGCTGCGCTCGACGCTGGAGTCCTCGGCGGCCCGTCTGGCGGCGGAGCGGCGGACGGCGCGGGACCTCGTACAGCTGGACGCGCTGCTGGCGCGGCGCGAGGAGGCCTGGTCGGGCGGGGACGCGGAGCCGTTCATCGCGGCGGACGTGGCCCTGCACATGGCGGTGGTGGCGGCCTCGCACAACGAGGTGCTCATCGAGCTGTACGCGGACCTCGGCGATCTGGTGGCCGACTGGCTGCGCACCGACGTGGGCACGGAGCTGGATCCCGCCGCGCACCTGGACCACGCGCGGCTGATCGAGGCGATCCGGCGCGGGGACGGGGACGCGGCGGCCTCGGAGGCGGCCGGCTATCCGTTCGTCTGCCTGGCCGAGGAGGGGCGGGGACGGCCCGCGGGGGTCACTGCCGCTGGTGGCTGACCCAGGCGGAGCGGACTTCCTTCCAGCAGCGGCCGGAGAGCTCCACCCGGCCGGCCGGGCCGACGGCCACGGCGGCGCCGTCCCCGTCGACGTCCCACCAGCGGTCGCACTCCACGTGCAGGCGGACGAGGTCGGTCTGCGGGTAGCCGTTGTGGCAGAACGCCACCACCTGCGAGCCGTTGATCTCGGTGTCGCAGTCCGCTCCGAAGAGCTCCCGGGCGGCGGGACGCGCGGGCTGTACGGGCGGTTCGGCGGGGACCTGGGTCAGGTCGACCACGGCCGGGGCCTGGAAGTCCGTGCCGGACGCCGTTCCGGACGCCGGGGCGGGCACCTCGTCCTTCGCGACGGCTCCCGGGAGCAGGAATCCGGTCAGGACCACCGAGGTGACCAGCAGGGATACCGCTCGGCTCCGCCTCGCGCGCACTCCCGTACCTCCTCCCCGCAGGAGCCGGGAAGATCCCGACGGGCCCAGTTTGCAGGCAAATGTCCTGATTTTCGACTCGGGAAGATCCGGCCCGGGGGCGGACATCTGATCGAGTCACCCGCCACGGACCCCACCACGCGCACCGAAACGGCGACGGCCGCGCCTCCCGGAAGGGAAGGTG
>NZ_JBHWMB010000009.1:20093-89277 GCF_042730015.1 Streptomyces sp. NPDC059957
CTTTCCCCCCCCCCCCCCCCCCCCCGGGAAGCCCCCCCCCCCCCGCCGCCGTACGGATGGAACGGGGTCCGGACCGGGGAGGTCAGGCACCCATCGCGTGCAGACCGCCGTCGACGTGGATGATCTCGCCGGTGGTGCTGGGGAACCAGTCCGACAGCAGCGCGACGACGCCCTTGGCGGCCGGCTCCGGGTTCGACATGTCCCACTCCATCGGGGAGCGGTGGTTCCAGACGTCCGCCAGGTCGGAGAAGCCCGGGATGGACTTCGCGGCCATCGAGCCGAGCGGACCCGCCGAGATCAGGTTGCAGCGGATCTTCTCCTTGCCCAGGTCGCGGGCGAGGTAGCGGCTGGTGGCCTCCAGCGCGGCCTTGGCCGGGCCCATCCAGTCGTACTGCGGCCACGCGTACTGCGCGTCGAAGGTGAGGCCGACGACCGAGGCGCCCTCGTTCTCCGGGAAGAGCGGCTTGCAGGCCATGGTCAGCGACTTCAGCGAGAACGCCGAGACGTGCATGGCGGTGGCGACCGACTCGAAGGGGGTGTTCAGGAAGTTGCCGCCGAGCGCGTCCTGCGGCGCGAAGCCGATGGAGTGGACGACGCCGTCGAGGCCGCCGAGCTCCGCGCGGACGAGCTCCTCCACGCGGGCCAGGTGCTCGTCGTTGGTGACGTCGAGCTCGATCACCTTGACCGGCTTGGGCAGCTTCTTGGCGATGCGCTCGGTCAGCGTCGGCCGCGGGAACGCGGTGAGGATGACCTCGGCGCCCTGCTCCTGGGCCAGCTTGGCGACGTGGAAGGCGATGGAGGACTCCATCAGCACCCCGGAGACGAGGAGGCGCTTGCCGTCGAGAATTCCGCTCATGGTGATCAGTGACCCATGCCCAATCCGCCGTCAACGGGAATGACGGCACCAGTGATGTACGCGGCGTTGTCGGACGCCAGGAAGCTGACGGCGGCCGCGATCTCCTCGGGCTGCGCGTAGCGGCCCAGGGGCACCTGGCCGACGATGCCGGCCCGCTGCTCGTCGTTGAGCACCTTCGTCATGTCGGTGTCCACGAAGCCGGGCGCGACGACGTTGAAGGTGATGTTGCGGGAGCCCAGCTCGCGGGCGAGGGAACGGGCGAAGCCGACCAGCGCCGCCTTGGAGGCGGCGTAGTTGGCCTGGCCGGCCGAGCCGAGGAGGCCGACGACCGAGGAGATCAGGACCACGCGGCCCTTCTTGGCGCGGAGCATGCCGCGGTTCGCGCGCTTGACCACCCGGAAGGTGCCGGTGAGGTTGGTGTCGACGACCGAGGCGAAATCCTCCTCGGACATGCGCATCAGCAGCGTGTCCTTGGTGATGCCCGCATTGGCCACGAGGACCTCGACCGCGCCGTGGGCGTCCTCGACCTGCTTGTACGCGAGGTCGACCTGGTCGGAGTCGGTGATGTCGCAGCGGACCGCCAGCACGCCCAGGGCCGTGAGCTCTGCCGGGGGCTCGCCCGACCGGTACGTGATCGCGACCTTGTCCCCCGCTTCCGCGAAGGCTCGGGCGATGGCGAGGCCGATGCCCCGGTTACCTCCGGTGACGAGAACCGAGCGGCTCAACGGATCACCCTTTCGACTAGCGGTCTGAATACCAAAAACCTATAGGTCAAGTACCCCTTCCGGAGAATCGAGCTCCGACAGGGCCTCGGTACGGGCTCTGTCGAGTCCCTACAGAAAGATGTAGGCACGGCAAGCCCCGACGCGACATGATCGTGCCTGCTGTCCAGACCCCCGGGAGGACCTCCGTGCCCCATTCCATCGACGCGGCCTTCACCGCGCTGCCCTTGCGGGCGCTGGCCGACGCGGCGCTCGCGCGGGCCCGCGCGCTGGGCGCCGATCATGCCGATTTCCGCCTGGAACGGATCCGCAGCGCCTCTTGGCGACTCCGCGACGCCAAGCCCTCCGGCGGGTCCGACACCACCGACCTCGGCTTCGCGGTCCGCGTGGTGCACGGGGGCAGCTGGGGGTTCGCCTCCGGTGTGGACCTGACCATGGACGCCGCCGCCAAGGTGGCCTCGCAGGCCGTGGCCATGGCGAAGCTCTCCGCCCAGATCATCAAGGCGGCCGGATCGGACGAGCGGGTCGAGCTCGCCGCCGAGCCGGTGCACGCCGACAAGACCTGGATCTCCGCCTACGACGTGAACCCCTTCGAGGTGCCCGACACGGAGAAGGCCGCGCTGCTCGCCGACTTCAGCGCGCGCCTCCTGGCGGCCGACGGGGTGGCCCACGTGGACGCCTCGCTGCTCGCGGTCCACGAGAACAAGTTCTACGCCGACACCGCCGGCACCTCCACCACCCAGCAGCGGGTCCGCATCCACCCGCAGCTGACCGCCGTCGCCGTGAACGCCGACACCGGCGAGTTCGACTCGATGCGCACCATCGCCCCGCCGGCCGGGCGCGGCTGGGAGTACCTGACGGGCACCGGGTGGGACTGGAACGCCGAGCTGGAGGCGATCCCCGGGCTGCTCGCCGAGAAGATGCGGGCGCCGAGCGTCGAGGCCGGGCGCTACGACCTGGTCGTGGACCCGTCCAACCTGTGGCTCACCATCCACGAGTCGATCGGCCACGCCACCGAGCTGGACCGGGCGCTGGGCTACGAGGCTGCGTACGCCGGGACCTCCTTCGCCACCTTCGACCAGCTGGGCAAGCTCGCCTACGGGTCCCCGATCATGAACGTGACGGGCGACCGGACGGCCGAGCACGGGCTGGCCACCATCGGGTACGACGACGAGGGCGTCGAGGCCCAGAGCTGGGACCTGGTCAAGGACGGCACCCTGGCCGGCTACCAGACGGACCGGCGCATCGCGAAGCTGACCGGCCTCGGCCGCTCCAACGGCTGCGCGTACGCCGACTCCCCCGGGCACGTGCCCGTCCAGCGCATGGCGAACGTCTCGCTCCAGCCGGATCCGGGCGGGCTCTCCACCGAGGACCTGATCGGCGGGGTGGAACGCGGGATCTACGTGGTCGGCGACCGCTCCTGGTCCATCGACATGCAGCGCTACAACTTCCAGTTCACCGGGCAGCGCTTCTTCCGCATCGAGAACGGGAAGCTCGCCGGACAGCTCCGCGACGTCGCCTACCAGGCCACGACCACGGAGTTCTGGGGCTCGATGGAGAAGGTCGGCGGTCCGCAGACCTACGTCCTGGGCGGCGCCTTCAACTGCGGCAAGGCCCAGCCGGGCCAGGTCGCGGCGGTCTCGCACGGCTGCCCGTCCGCGCTGTTCCGCGACGTGAACATCTTGAACACCACGCAGGAGGCCGGACGATGACCTCGTCGAGTCGCACCACCAAGCCCCACGAGATCGTCGAGCGGGCGCTGGAGCTGTCCACCGCGGACGGCTGCGTCGTCATCGCCGACGAGGAGTCGAGCGCGAACCTGCGCTGGGCGGGCAACGCCCTGACCACCAACGGGGTCACCCGCGGGCGGACCCTCACGGTCATCGCCACCGTCGACGGCAAGGAGGGCACGGCCTCGGGGGTCGTCTCGCGCTCCGCCGTCACGGCCGCGGAGCTGGAGCCGCTGGTCCGGGCCGCCGAGGCGGCCGCCCGCGGCGCCGGACCGGCGGAGGACGCACGGCCGCTGGTCACCGGCACCCCGTCCTCGCCCGACTTCGCCGACGCCCCGGCCGAGACCTCCTCGGCGGTGTTCGCGGACTTCGCCCCGGCCCTCGGCGAGGCCTTCGCCCGGGCCCGCGCGGGCGGCCGCGAGCTGTACGGCTTCGCCAACCACGAGCTGGTGTCCACGTACGTGGGCACCTCTACGGGGCTGCGCCTGCGCCACGACCAGCCCAACGGCACCCTGGAGCTCAACGCCAAGTCCCCGGACCGCCAGCGCTCGGCCTGGGCCGGCCGCGCGACCCGGGACTTCAAGGACGTGGACCCGACCGTGCTGGACGCGGAGCTGGCCGTGCGCCTCGGCTGGGCGGAGCGGAAGATCGACCTTCCGGCCGGGCGGTACGAGACGCTGCTGCCGCCCACGGCCGTGGCCGACCTGGTGATCTACCAGATGTGGTCGGCGGCGGCCCGGGACGCGGTGGAGGGCCGGACGGTCTTCTCCAAGCCCGGCGGCGGCACCCGGCTCGGCGAGCGGCTCTCCCCGCTGCCGCTGAACCTGCGCAGCGATCCGAACGCACCGGGCCTGGAGTCCGCGCCGTTCGTGATCGCGCACAGCTCCGGCGACGACGCCTCCGTCTTCGACAACGGCCTGCCGGTCCCGGCGACCGAATGGATCAAGGACGGTGAGCTGGCCCGGCTGACCACGACCCGGCACACCGCGGAGCTGACCGGCCTGCCGGTCTCCCCCTCCTTCGGGAACCTGATCCTGGACGCCGGCGGTGAGAAGTCCCTGGAGGAGATGGTGGCCGCCACCGAGCGCGGGCTGCTGCTGACCTGCCTCTGGTACATCCGCGAGGTGGACCCGGCGACGCTGCTGCTCACCGGGCTGACCCGGGACGGCGTCTACCTGGTGGAGGACGGCCAGGTCGTCGGCGAGGTCAACAACTTCCGGTTCAACGAGTCCCCCGTGGACCTGCTGTCGCGGGCCTCGGAGGCCGGCCGGACCGAGAAGACCCTGCCGCGCGAATGGAACGACTGGTTCACCAGGACCGCGATGCCGGCGCTGCGGATCCCGGACTTCAACATGAGCTCGGTCAGCAAGGGAGTCTGATCAAGGGCGTCCGACCAACGGGACGGATCAACAAAGCGTGAGAGGTGCGGGGCTTCCCCGCCTAGACTGGCGGGGAATCCCTCAGCTTTCTGTTCCACCTCGTTCAAGGAGACCCAGAACCGTGACGGACATCGTCGACGAACTGAAGTGGCGCGGGCTCTTCGCCCAGTCCACCGACGAAGAAGCGCTGCGCAAGGCGTTCGCGGACGGTCCCGTCACGTTCTATTGCGGCTTCGACCCGACGGCGGCCTCGCTGCACGTGGGGCACCTGGTGCAGGTCCTCACCGTGCGCCGGCTCCAGCAGGCGGGCCACCGTCCGCTGGCGCTGGTCGGCGGGGCCACGGGTCAGATCGGCGACCCGCGCCCGACCGCCGAGCGCACCCTGAACGACCCGGAGACCGTCGCGAACTGGGTGACGCGCCTGCGCACCCAGATCGAGCCGTTCCTGTCCTTCGAGGGCGAGAACGCTGCGGTCATGGTCAACAACCTGGACTGGACGGCGGGCATGTCCGCCATCGAGTTCCTCCGGGACATCGGCAAGCACTTCCGCGTGAACAAGATGCTGACGAAGGACTCGGTCGCCAAGCGGCTGGAGTCCGACCAGGGCATCAGCTACACGGAGTTCAGCTACCAGCTGCTCCAGGGCATGGACTTCCTGGAGCTGTACCGCCGGCACGGCTGCGTGCTCCAGCAGGGCGGGTCCGACCAGTGGGGCAACCTGACGGCCGGTCTCGACCTGATCCACCGGGTGGAGCCGGACGCGCACGTCCACGCCATCGCGACCCCGCTGATGGTCAAGGCGGACGGCACCAAGTTCGGCAAGTCCGAGAGCGGCGCCGTCTGGCTCGACCCGGAGATGACCACCCCGTACGCGTTCTACCAGTTCTGGCTGAACGTGGACGACCGGGACGTCTCCACCTACATGCGCATCCTGTCCTTCCAGACCCGTGAGGAGCTGGAGGCGCTGGAGGCGCAGACCACCGAGCGGCCGCAGGCCCGTGCCGCCCAGCGGGCGCTGGCGGAGGAGCTGACCACGCTGGTGCACGGCGCGGACCAGTGCGCGGCCGTGATCGCGGCGTCCAAGGCGCTGTTCGGCCAGGGCGAGCTGGCGGACCTGGACGAGGCCACCCTGGCCGCGGCCCTGTCCGAGCTGCCGCACGCGAAGGTGGCGGAGCCGGGTCTGGTCGTCGACCTGCTGGCGGAGACCGGGCTGGTCGCGAGCAAGTCGGCCGCGCGCCGGACCGTCAAGGAGGGCGGCGCCTACGTGAACAACGCGAAGGTCGTCTCCGAGGACGCGGTCCCCGCCAAGGAGGACCTGCTGCACGGGCGCTGGCTGGTGCTCCGCCGCGGCAAGAAGAACCTGGCGGCGGTGGAGGTCACCGGCTAGGCGCCGCCTCGGCAGCACAGCGGAGGGGCCGGCCCGGACAGTGCGGGGTGGTGGCGGCCCCCCTTCGGTCGCTCCCCCCATATAGGGGGTTTACTTGTTGGGGTACCCTTTGGCCGCCAAGGGGGGGGCTCCCGCCCAGCCGGTTCTCCGAGCCCCCCCCCTCCGTCGTGCTCCGCCTCGGCGAGGGCGGGAGCCCTCAGGTCATCTGCTTCTTGCCGCCGCGCAGCGAGCTGTAGATCAGGTCGCCGAGACCGACCACCACGACGGCTCCCGCAAGCTGCAGCAGGTGCCTGATCCAGTCGACGCCCTTGGTCTCGTTGACGCCGATCCACGTGGCCACGGCGTTGCCGAGGACCGCGCCGACGATGCCGAAGATGGTGGTCAGCCAAAGGGGCTGGTGCTGCTTGCCCGGCAGGATCGCCCGGGCAATCAGTCCCAGTACAAAGCCGACGATGATCGCCCACAACCAACCCATGTCGAGCCTCCTCCTGGCGCGTTGTGCGCATGTGGGCCCAGTCTCGACCCGTCCGGCCTATTGCGCATTTCGGGCGGCTCCATTCGGGGGACACCCCCTCTGCCCGGCTCCGGGCGGGCGGCGTACCGTGGAGGCGTCCGGGCCGGGGAGTGTCCGGCGATCGATCGGGTGGTGGGTTGTGGAGCGGACGAAGCGGAACGGGTCCGAGGTCTTCCGGATCACGGGGGCGCGGATGAGCCTCGCCGAGGACGTACGGGGACGCCAGCGCCGGTACGTGATCTCGATGCTGATCAGAACCCTGTCGGTCGTCGCGACGATCGTCCTGTGGAACGTGCAGCGGCCCGTGGCCATCGTGACGCTCGTCGCGGGGGCGCTGCTGCCGTACATCGCGGTGGTCATCGCCAACGCCGGGCGCGAATCGACGCCGTCCCTGCCGTCCCACTTCGTTCCGGCGCCCGTGCGCCCCGCTCTGGGCGACGGGAACCTCAAGAAAAGCTCAGATCAATCATGAAGTTCCAGTGCACCGCACCGGGTCCTGCGTGACATACTGCCTACGCGCTCCGCATCCCCCGTCGGAGCGACGGACCGACGCCGGGCAGCTCCCCCCGTGGCTGCTCGGCGTCGCCATTCCGTCTTAGGGTTGAGCCGTGAATCCCCTAGACGCACTTCTGAACGACGCTTCCGCCGACGAGGCGCCCACCTGTTCCGCCAAGGCCTGCCGCGAGCCGGCCGTGTGGGTCCTGGCGTGGAACAACCCGAAGCTGCACACCCCCGAGCGCCGCAAGACCTGGCTGGCGTGCGAGGAGCACCGCGAGCACCTGTCCCAGTTCCTGGGGGTCCGCGGTTTCCTCAAGGACGTCGTCAAGCTCGACGAGTGGGAAGCGCCCGAGGGCTCGCAGCGGCCGTAGCCACTGCGAGCCCTCGGGGTCGCTCCGAACCGCCGGTGACGGCGGTGACGGCGGTGACGGCGGTGACGGCGGTCAGCCGCCGATCGCCGACATCGGGCGGTCGGGCTGCAGGAAGGTCGGGTCGTCGAGGCCGGACCCGGCCTTCTTGCCCCACATCGCCACCTTCCACAGGCGGGCGATCTCCTCGTCCGGGGCGCCCGAGCGCAGGGCGGCGCGCAGGTCGGACTCCTCGGTGGCGAAGAGGCACGTACGGATCTGGCCGTCGGCCGTGAGGCGCGTACGGTCGCAGGCGCCGCAGAACGGGCGGGTGACCGAGGCGATGACGCCGACGGTGGCCGGGCCGCCGTCGACGACCCAGCGCTCGGCCGGGGCGGAGCCGCGCTCCTCGGACCCTTCCTCGGTGAGCGTGAAGCGGGTGCGCAGGGATTCCAGGATGTCACCGGCGGTGATCATGCCGTCGCGCTTCCAGCCGTGCTGGGCGTCGAGGGGCATCTGCTCGATGAAGCGGAGCTCGTACTCGTTCTCCACGGCCCAGGCCAGCAGGTCGGGGGCCTCGTCGTCGTTGAGTCCGGGCATCAGGACCGCGTTGACCTTGACGGGGGTGAGGCCGGCGTCGCGGGCGGCGGCCATGCCCTCGATGACGTCCTTGTGGCGGTCGCGCCGGGTCAGGGTCTTGAAGACCTCGGGCCGCAGCGTGTCCAGGGAAACGTTCACCCGGTCCAGGCCGGCGGCCTTGAGGGCCTGCGCGGTGCGCTTGAGGCCGATGCCGTTGGTGGTCAGCGACATCTTGGGGCGGGGTTCCAGGGCCGCGCACTGCTCGACGATCCCGACGAGGCCGGGGCGCAGCAGCGGTTCGCCGCCGGTGAAGCGGACTTCCTTGATCCCGAGCTGGGTGACGGCGATGCGGATCAGCCGGACGATTTCTTCGTCGCTGAGCAGATCGGACTTGCCGAGCCACTGCAGGCCCTCCTCGGGCATGCAGTACGTACAGCGCAGATTGCACCGGTCGGTGAGCGAGACACGCAGGTCAGTGGCCACGCGGCCGTAAGTGTCGAGAAGCACTGTGAGCCCCCTCCCCTGTCCGGTTTGTAGAGGTTTGCGCCGTAGTGGATGAGAGTACGAGCGCTACTGACGAGCCTACGCGACCCCCGTGACGTATAGGGGTGCCCGAATGAACGAGACGGGGCGCGGCCGTGTCGTAGGGAAATACGACACGGCCACGCTGGGTGTTCGGAGCAATCCGGTGAGGCGCAGGCCGTCAGTGGGCGCCGGTGCCGGTGAGCGAGCGGACCTCGAGCTCGGCGAACTTCTGCGGGTCGGCCTTCTCCTTGGAGAGGACGGTTCCCAGCCATCCGAGCAGGAAGCCGAGCGGGATGGAGATGATGCCGGGGTTCTCCAGCGGGAACCAGTAGAAGTCGGCGCCCTTGAACATCGAGGTGGGCTTGCCGGAGACGACCGGCGAGAAGAGCACCAGGACGACCGAGGAGACCAGGCCGCCGTAGATGGACCACAGGGCGCCCTGGGTGGTGAAGCGCTTCCAGAAGAGGCTGTAGAGGATCGTCGGCAGGTTGGCGGAGGCGGCGACCGCGAAGGCCAGCGCGACCAGGCCGGCCACGTTGAGGTCGCGGGCCAGGGCGCCGAGACCGATGGCCACGGCTCCGATGACCACGGTGGACCAGCGGGCCGCCCGTACCTCTTCCTTCTCGGTGGCCTTGCCCTTGCGGATCACGTTGACGTAGAGGTCGTGCGCGAAGGACGAGGAGGAGGCCAGGGTCAGGCCCGCGACGACCGCGAGGATCGTGGCGAAGGCCACCGCCGAGATCACGGCGAGCAGGACCGCGCCGCCGGTGGAGCCCGAACCGCCGCCGATCTCCTGGGCGAGCAGCGGGGCCGCGGTGGTGCCGGCCTTGTTGGAGGCGATGATGTCGGCCCGGTTGAGCAGGGCCGCGGCGCCGAAGCCGAGGACGATCGTCATCAGGTAGAAGGCGCCGATGATGCCGATGGCCCAGTTCACGGACTTGCGGGCGGCCTTGGCCGTGGGGACCGTGTAGAAGCGGATCAGGATGTGCGGCAGGCCGGCGGTGCCCAGGACCAGGGCGAGGCCGAGCGAGAGGAAGTCCAGCTTCGAGAGCGAGTCCTTGCCGTACTTCAGGCCGGGCTCCAGGAACTTGACGCCCTGCCCGCTGTTGTCGGCGGCCTTGCCCAGCAGGTCCGAGACGTTGAAGTTGAACTTCCACAGCACCAGGAAGGTGATCAGCAGCGTGCCCGCGATCAGCAGCACGGCCTTGATCATCTGGACCCAGGTGGTGCCCTTCATCCCGCCGATGGTGACGTAGAGGATCATCAGGATGCCGACCAGGGAGACGATCACGACCTTGCCGAAGTCGCTGGTGATGCCGAGGAGCAGCGAGACGAGCACGCCGGCGCCGGCCATCTGGGCGAGCAGGTAGAAGATCGAGACCACGATGGTGGAGGTGCCGGCGGCGGTGCGCACGGGGCGCTGGCGCATCCGGTACGCGAGCACGTCGCCCATCGTGTAGCGGCCGGAGTTGCGCAGCGGCTCGGCGACCAGGAGCAGGGCCACCAGCCAGGCGACGAGGAAGCCGATCGAGTAGAGGAAGCCGTCGTAGCCGAAGAGCGCGATGGCCCCGGCGATGCCGAGGAAGGACGCGGCGGACATGTAGTCGCCGGAGATGGCCAGGCCGTTCTGGAATCCGGTGAACTGGCGGCCGCCCGCGTAGAAGTCGGCGGCGTCCTTGGTCTGGCGTCCGGCCCAGACCGTGATGGCCAGGGTGGCGACGACGAACAGCCCGAACAGGGTGATGATCAGCGGGCGGTGCTCGGAGGCGCCGGCAGCGGTGGTCGTTCCCGCCGTGGCCGCTCCCGCGACCGCCACGTACAGCGGCGCGCTCATTCGCCCGCCTCCATCCTTGCCTTGATGGCCGAGGCCTTGGGGTCGAGCTGGGTCGCCGCGTGGCGCGAGTACAGCCAGGCGATGAGGAAGGTCGTCGCGAACTGGCCGAGGCCCAGGACGAGGGCCACGTTGATGTTGCCGAAGAGCTTCGTCCCCATGAAGCCGCCCGCGTAGTTGGAGAGCAGGACGTAGAGCAGGTACCAGGCGATGAACGCCACGGTGAGCGGGAAGGCGAAGGAGCGGTGGGCGCGTCGCAGTTCGGCGAACTCCTCGCTCTGCTGGACGCGTACGAACTCTTCGGCCGCGGGGGTCGCCGGCGGCGTTCCCGTGCTGCCCGGGGGCGGCGCTGCTTCGGTGGTCACGGGGGACTCTCCTTGTGACGCGGGTGCGGTGGGGATGACGGACAAAACAACCTCCGTGGGGGGACGGTGGTGCCGATCCCCCTGTCAACGGCACGTCCGGCGCGTCGGGGTGGTTCAACACCTGTTTGTTTCTTCGGGAACTGATTCCTCGAACTAATGGCGCAGAGGGGAACGGAAACGCTAAGTTCGCCTGTCATGAACCCGTCCGTCGCGACCGCGCCCGGACGGCTTTTTCAAGGATGATCTGGAGAACCCATGGCTCATCTGGGATCCGGCCGCCGGCGTGCTCTCGCCGTACCGGTCGGCCTGGCGCTCACCGCCTCGCTCGCCTTCCTGCCCTCGGTCGCGGCTTCAGCCGCCCCGTTGAGCATCACGGCGGACGCGGCTGCGACCTCTACGGCCGGGACGACCGGCCCGAAGCTGTCGTACGTGGCGAACTTGAAGACCTATGCCACGGTGACGGCGGCGAAGAAGGCCATCGAGCGGGCCGGTGGAACGGTGGTGACGGCCTATGAGCAGATAGGTGTCGTCGTCGCGCACTCTCAGAACCCCGACTTCGCCAAGCAGCTGCGTGCCAACCGGGGTCTGTTCGACTCGGTCGGCGCCACCCGTACGGCCCCCCTCTCGGCGGTGCAGACCACCGACGAGGGCGCGACGCAGCAGCTGAGCGCGGCGGACGCCGCCAAGGCGGCAGCGGCGGCCCAGGAGGGTCAGGAGCCGCTGGAGTCCAACCAGTGGGACCTGCGGACGATCAAGGCCGATCAGGCTCACAAGATCAACGATGGCAGCCAGAACGTCACTGTGGGCGTCATCGACACGGGTGTCGACGACACTCACCCCGACATCGCGCCGAACTTCTCCAAGGAGCAGTCGGCCAACTGTGTCGGCGGCGTCGCGGACACCAGCGAGGGCGCCTGGCGTCCGTACGTGGACGGCAGCGACCACGGCACGCACGTGGCCGGCACCATCGCGGCCCCGCGCAACGGCCTCGGCATCAGCGGTGTCGCGCCGGGCGTCAAGGTCGCCGGCATCAAGGTGAGCGAGCCCGGCACCAGCCTCTTCTACACCGAGGCGGTCGTCTGCGGCTTCATGTTCGCCGCCGAGAAGGGGATCGAGGTGACCAACAACAGCTACTACGTCGACCCCTGGCTCTACAACTGCAAGGCCGACGACGACCAGAAGGCGCTGGTGGAGGCCATCGGCCGGGCCACCAAGTACTCCGAGCGCAAGGGCACGCTGCACGTGGCCTCGGCCGGAAACTCCAACCACGACCTGGCGGGCGACTCGATCCTCGACGACACCAGCCCGAACGACACCACCCCGGTGCCGCGCACCATCGACCCGAGCGTCTGCCTCGACCTGCCCACCCAGCTCCCGGGCGTGGTCACGGTGTCGGCGACCGGTGACAAGGGCCTGCGCTCGTACTACTCCAGCTACGGCCTCGGAGTCGTCGACGTCGCCGCCCCCGGTGGCGACAAGTGGCAGATCCCGGCCACCCCGGACGCCAACGGCCGCGTGCTGTCGACGGTTCCGGGCGGCGGCTACGGCTACAAGCAGGGCACCTCCATGGCCGCCCCGCACGTCGCCGGTGTCGCGGCGCTCCTCAAGAGCGCCCACCCGTACGCCTCGCCCGCGATCATCCAGGCGCTGCTCAAGGGCCAGGCCACCAAGGCGGCCTGCCCGTCGCAGATCTTCAACGCCGCGGGCACCCTGATCGACGCCACCACCTGCGAGAGCGGCTGGGGCCAGACGGGCTACTACGGCTACGGCGTGGTCGACGCGCTGAAGGCCGTCAAGTAACCGGCTGGATCCTCCGGCACGCTGACACGCTGAAAACGCCGGCACCCTGAAACACCGAAGGGCCGGGCGGGGAACATCCCGCCCGGCCCTTCCGTGCGTCGAGGCCCTGCCGTCAGGGCTTGATCATGACCTTCAGCGCGCTGCGGTCGTCCATCGCCCGGTAGCCCTCCGGGACCTCGTCCAGGGTGACGGCCCGGTCGAAGACCGGCGACGGGTCGATCGCCCCGCTGAGCACGTCCGCGAGCAGCTCGGGGATGTACGCCCGGACCGGCGCGACCCCGCCGCGCAGGGTGAGGTTGCGGTCGAACATGACCCCGAGGTCGAGGCCGGTGCCGCTGCCGTGCGGGACGCCGACGTAGCCGATGGCTCCGCCGTCGCGGGCGATGTTCACGGCGGTGCGCATGGACATCTCGGTGCCGACCGCCTCGATGACCGAGTGGGCGCCCTGGCCGCCGGTGAGTTCGCGCACGGCCGCCTCGGCGGCCTCGCCGCGCTCGGCGACCACGTCGGTGGCCCCGAAGAGCTTGGCGATGTCCGTACGGACGGCGTGCCGGCCCAGTGCGATGATCCGCTCGGCGCCCAGGCGCTTGGCCGCGAGGACCCCGCACAGGCCGACCGCGCCGTCGCCGACGACGGCGACCGTGGAGCCCTTGCGGACCCCCGCGCCGAGCGCGGCGTGGTGGCCGGTCCCCATGACGTCGGACAGCGCGAGCAGCGCGGTCAGCAGGTGGTCGTCGGATGCGGCGTCGGCGGGCAGCTTCACGAGCGTGCCGTCGGCGTGCGGGACGCGGACGGCCTCGCCCTGGCCGCCGTCGTGGCCGACCGAGCCCCAGAAGCCGCCGTGCTCGCAGGAGGTGTAGAGGCCCTCGGTGCAGTAGGCGCAGGTGCCGTCGGACCACATGAAGGGGGCGACGACGAGGTCTCCGGCGCGCAGGTCCGAGACGGCGGAGCCGGTCTCCTCGACGACGCCGAGGAACTCGTGGCCGATCCGCTGGCCCGGCCGGCGCTTGGCCTCGCCGCGGTAGGCCCAGAGGTCGCTGCCGCAGATGCAGGCACGCAGGACGCGGACGACGGCGTCCTCGGGGCGCTGGATCGCAGCGTCGGGCACCTCCTCCACGCGGATGTCGTGCGGGGCGTGGATGACGGTGGCGCGCATGGTGGTGCAGTCCTCCGGTTAGGAAGTGGTTGAGCCCTGTAGGGCCTCCCTACCGTACGCCCGCTCCGGCGCGAGTGCTCCCGTGGCCAGCAGGTACTGGGCCGCCACGTAGGTGGCCATGACCCAGAAGTCCGCGCGGGGCAGCTGGGGCCACTCGGCGACCCCGGTGGCGATGAGCGTGTCGGAGAGCAGGAACAGCGCCCCGCCGAGCCCGGCCCTGCGCCCCAGCGCGCTGGAACGGTAGGCCATGGCGGTGAGCAGCAGGCTGTACCCGGCGACCGGGATCCGCAGTTCCGCGGGCAGGTCGCTCCAGAGCAGGGTGACGGTGGACAGCAGCGCGGCGGCGTACGCGGCCCCGAGCAGGGGGCCGGTCCGGCGGCGGCCGAACAGCACGAGGTAGCAGACGTGCCCGGCGGCGAAGGAGCCCATGCCGATCAGGAAGGCGAGGTCTGCGTCGAAGAGCAGGGCCAGGTCGCCGCCCCAGCCGAACAGCAGGGCCGCGACCAGCAGCCGGGGGGCGCGCAGGGTGATGACGTAGGCGACGAGCAGCGGCATCAGCAGCGGCTTGGCGATGAAGTGCCCGGTGTGCCAGCCCGCCAGCAGGGATCCGAGGTCCAGGGCGGTGGCTGCGGCGAAGGCCACGAGCAGCGCCCTGGTGGCGAAGCCGGAGCCCGGGGGGATGACGGGGCGCGCCCAGGCCGGCGTACGGGACCCCGCGCGCTCGGTGGATCCGGTGGCGCTCACGCGGCGTGCTCCGGGGCGGGAGCGGGCGCCTGGCCCGGGGCGGTCCGCGCGGTCTGCTCGGCCTGAGGCGCCTGCACCGTCTGCGCGGGCTGCACCGCCTGCGCGGGCTGCCAGCCGGGGCCGCGGAACACGCGTCCGGCGCGCTCGCGCCAGGTGGTGGCCCCGCGTACGTCCCGGGCGATGGAGGCGTACTCGTGGGTGGCGACGCGCAGCGGGTTGTAGGTGCCGATGTTCTTGGTGAGGCCGAAGACGGGCTTGTCGGTCTCACCGACCCAGGAGCCGAACATCCGGTCCCAGACGATCAGGATGCCGCCGAAGTTGCGGTCCAGGTAGCCGCCTTGGGAGGCGTGGTGGACGCGGTGGTGGGAGGGGGAGTTGAAGACGTACTCGATCGGCCGGGGCAGTTTGTCGATGCGCTCGGTGTGGATCCAGAACTGGTAGACGAGGTTGACCGAGTAGCAGAAGGCGATGGCGGCCGGGTGCACGCCCAGCGCGATCATCGGGAGGTAGAAGGGCCACGAGGTGGCGCTGGTCCAGGGCTGGCGCAGGGCGGTGGTGAGGTTGAACTTGCGGCTGCTGTGGTGGACGACGTGGCAGGCCCACAGGATCCGGATGACGTGGTGGCCGCGGTGCTGCCAGTAGTAGAGGAAGTCCTGGGCGAGCAGCATCAGCGGGATGGTCCACCACAGGACGGGGACGCGCAGCGGTGTGAGTTCGTAGACCGCGGTGTAGATCGCGACGATCGGGATCTTCCAGAGGAAGTCGAAGCCCAGGCTGCCGATCCCCATGCCGAGGCTGGTGACGGCGTCCTTGGTCTCGTACCCGGCGGCGTCCTCGTCGGGATGGATGCGGTAGCTCACGAGCTCGATCACGGTGAGCAGGACGAAGGCGGGTATGGACCACAGCACGACATCGGGCAGGTTCGGCATGTCCGCACCATAGAGGCGTGTTCGGGGGCTCGGCTAGAGGTTGTTACCGATCGGTATCCATCGGTGTTACCGACGGTTCACGAGATGCTTCCGGGTGAGGGTGTCCGGGCAAGGGGAGGGCATGGGGATGACGGACTCAGGGGCGGGTTTCGAGGCTGCGGTCTTAAGGACCGCCGAGGCGGTGGCGCTGGCCCTGGCGAGGTCACGGCCGGGACCGGCGCGCCGGCTCCGGCCGGCGAAACCGGGCGATCCCGCGGTACGGCGCCTCGCGCACGAGCTGGCGGGCCGGCTGACCGGGGCGCTCGCCGGGCCCGCGGGTCTCGGAGGTCTCGCGGGGCCCGCAGGTCCCGCGGAACTCGCCGAGGCCGACCGGCTGGCGGCGGTGACCGCCGTCGGCGAGGCCTTCGCCGCGCTGGGGCCGAGGGAGGCCCGGGCCCTCTTCTCGGCGGACACCGGCCCGGAGCTCGCGGACGGTCCCCCGGCGGACGCCTCCCTGAGCCGTGCCGCGGCGGCCGCCTACCGGCAGCTGTTCGCCCTGTGCCGCGCGGCGGGCGGGAGCGGGACGCAGGACCTGGCGGGCGGGAGCGCGGGCGCGGGAAGTGCAAGCGCGGCCGGCGAGGGAGCGGCCGGCGGGGGCGAGGCCGGCGGGAGCGAGGGCGCGGCCGACCGGGCGGCACGGTTCGAGGAGGAGTACGCGCACCACGTGGCCCGGGCCCAGGCGCGGGTCCAGCTGTTCGGGCTGACCTTCAGCCAGGACCGCCAGGACTGGCCCCTGGACCTCGCCTACATCAGCCTCGCCGTCAGCGGCGCACAGCTCCTGGAGGAGCCCGGCCCGCAGACCCCGGTCAAGGCCGAGGTGGCCCTGAACGCCGCGGAGCGGGTCCTGCTGCGCGGCCCGGCCGGCTCGGGCAAGAGCACCCTCGTCCAGTGGCTGGCCCTGAACGCCGCCCGCAGCAGCTTCGGCCCCCAGCTGCGCGACTGGAACACCCTGGTCCCCTTCGTCCTGCCGCTGCGCTCCTTCAACTCCCCCGCCGGGCTCCCGCGGCCCGGCGACTGGCTGACCGCGACCGGGGTCCCCCTGACGGCCCCGGAAGGCTGGGTCGAGCAGCTCCTGGCCGCCGGGCGGGCGCTGGTGCTGGTCGACGGGGTCGACGAGGTGCCGCCGCACCTGCGCAGCCGGACCGAGTCCTGGCTCCGGGAGCTGCTCACCGCGTACCCGGCGGCGCGTTTCGTGGTCACCACCCGCCCCTCGGCCGTGCCGGAGGACTGGCTCACCGCCCAGGGCTTCTCCTCGCCGGCCCTGCTGCCGATGGAACGCGACGACGTCGGCGCCTTCATCACGCACTGGCACGACTCCGCCCGCGCGGAAGCCGACGGCGAGGGCGCCGGCCGGGAGCGCGAGCTGCTCGACCGGTATGAGAAGGCGCTCCTGCAAGCCGTCGCCACCCGCCGGGACCTGGGCCGGCTCGCGACGAACCCCCTGATGTGCGCCCTGCTCTGCGCCCTGAACCGGGACCGCCGGATGCACCTGCCCCGGGCCCGCAAGGAGCTCTACGACGCGGCGCTGGACATGCTGCTGATCCGCCGCGACAGCGAGCGGGACATCTCCGGGGTCGAGGGCGTCTACCTCAGCCGGGACGAGCAGACCCTGCTGCTCCAGCGGCTCGCGTACTGGCTGATCCGCAACGGGCAGGTGGAGGCCTCCGCCGAGGAGGCGGTCAGGATGATCGCCGAATCGCTCGACGCCATGCCGCAGGTGAAGGCGCAGGGCAGCGCGCAGACGGTGTTCCGGCACCTGCTGATCCGCAGCGGACTGCTCCGGGAGCCCGTACCGGGCTCGGTGCTGTTCGTCCACCGCACCTTCCAGGACTACCTCGGCGCCAAGGCGGCCGTGGAGGCACGGGACTTCGGCGTCCTGGTCCGCAACGCCCACGAGGACACCTGGGACAACGTGGTCCGGATGGCCGTGGGGCACGCCCGCCCCGACGAACGCGCTTCACTGCTCAGGCAGTTGCTGCACCGCGCCGACCAGGTCGAAGCCGACCGAAGCCGCCTGGTGCTGCTCGCGGCCGCCTGTCTGGAGCACGCGCCGGAGCTGGACCCGGAGGTCTGGCGCGAGGTGGAGGCCCGTACGGCCCGGCTGCTGCCGCCGCGCTCCCCGAGCCAGGCCGGGGAGCTGGCCAAGGCGGGCGAGCTGGTCCTGGAGCTGCTGCCGGAGCCGGCCGGGCTCACCGAGGACGAGGCCGCCGCGACGATCCGTACCGCGGCGCTGGTCGGCGGCGACCGGGCCCTCCAGGTGATCGCGGGCTTCCGGACCGACGACCGCTACGAGGTGGGCCGCGAACTGTCCGACGCCTGGGGGCGGTTCCCCGTGGACGCCTACGTGGACACGGTGCTCGCGGACGCCCCCATGCGCGCGGCCCACCTGCACGTGCGCACCGCCGGACAGCTGCGGGCCCTGGACCGGCTCCCGCACGTCCACCGGCTGCACGTCACCTGGGACGGGCCGGTGCCGCGGGAGATCTCCGCGCGGCGGGACCTGGAGTCGCTGATCCTGCACCGCAACGCGCGCCTCGCCGACCTGTCCCCGCTGGCCGGGCGGACGGAGCTGCGGCACCTGGGCGTACTGGACTGCCCGAAGGTCACCGGCATCGAGGTGGTCGGCGAACTGCGCGCGGACAGCCTCGCCTTCGGCTACCTGCGGGACGACCTCTCGCTCGCCCCGCTGGCGGGCGCGGCCGGCCTGCGCTCGCTGGTCATCGGCTTCGAGCCGGAGCAACGGCGGATCGGGGACGTCCCCGCCGCGGACTCGCTGACCGCGCTGCACCTGTGGCAGGGCGCCCGCCGGATGACCCTCGACGGGATCGAGCGGTGGCCGCGGGTGGAGAAGCTGACGGTCGCCGGCAGCGGCCAGTACCGGCAGCTGGTGCGCTCGCTGCCGCTGAGGGGGCTGACCGCCCTGCAGATCCGGCACGCCGCGCCCGTATCGGCCGGGGCGCTCCTGCCGTACGAGCGCCTCGGCCGGCTGGTGCTGATCCGGTGCGCGCTGGAGGGCGGTCTGGAGGCGCTGCGCGATCTCCCGGCGCTGCGCCGGCTGGTGCTGAGCGAATGCCTCGGGACCGTGGACCTGTCGCCGCTCGCTCCCCTGGAGGAGCTGGTGATCGAGCTGCGCCGGGGCACGCACGTCACGGGGGCGGAGCTGATCCCGCCGGAGCGGCTCGTCCGCAGGGACTGAGCCGCACCGGCGGGACCGCCCGTGGCGCCGGCGGCCGCCGGGTCAGGCGGCCGCGTGGCTACGGGGCGTCCGCGCGCTCCCCGTCACCAGACCCGGACCGAGCCCCCGCGGGCGAAGGCCGGGCTGGTGGCGCCCGCCGGGACCTCCGTCAGGGGCTGCGCGACCTCCGAGACGAGGGGGCCGTGCTTGGCGGCCACCGCGTCGAGGAGGGCGAGGTCGAAGCCGTACACCCGGGCGGCGTTGCCGCCGACCATGGCGGCGACCTCCTCGCGGGGCAGGCCCGCGTAGGCGATGCGCAGGCCCTCGCGGGAGTAGGGCGTGGTGCCCTCGTCATGGGGGTAGTCGCTGCCCCACATGATCTTGTCGAGGCCGATCCGGTCCCGCAGCGGGACCTCGTGGGGGCGCATGAAGCTCGCTCCCACGAAGCAGTTGTCCCGCCAGACCTCGCTCGGCCCCTTGCCCATGGACTCGGCCAGGCCCGCCCCGAACTTGGCCTCGGCGGTGGACGAGGCCGCGACCAGGCGGCCGTGGTAGTAGTCCAGCATCTCGATGACGCCCGGGATCCAGCCGGAGCCCTGCTCCGTCAGGACCAGCTTCAGCCCTGGGTTGCGGCGGAAGGCGCCGCCGAAGACGAGGTGCCACAGGGCCCGGTGGGAGAACCAGGTGGTCTCCACCATGAAGACGGCCCGCGCCGCCGGCTCGTCGCCCAGGGGCGGCGAGGCGGAGCCGCCGTGGTGGTTGACCGGGACGTCCAGCTCGTCGCAGACGGCCCAGATCGGGTCGTAGACCTGCGAGTAGAGCTCGGGGACGGTGGAGCCGGGCGGGACGCCGGGCAGCAGGATGCCGCCCGTCAGGCCCGCGTTGCGGGTACGGCGGATCTCCGCGACCGCCGCGTCCACGTCGTTCAGCAGGATCTGGACCACGCCCGCCCGGCGGCCCGGCGCGTCCGCGCAGAAGTCCGCCAGCCACCGGTTGTGGGCCTGGAGCCCGGCCCAGCGCATCTCGTACTCGGCCGCCGTCGGGGGCTGGGCCATCAGCGAGGCCTTGGGGAAGAACGGCGGGATGGTGTTCGGGAAGAGCACCTCCGCGACGATCCCGTCGGCCTCCAGCTCCGCCAGCCGGCGCTGGGAGTTCCAGTTCCGGTCGGCCGTGTCCGCGAGGAGGTCCTCGTACGGGTTCACGTAGCCGGCGGCCCAGGCGTCGAACTCCTCGTGGTACCGCTTCTCCAGGTACGGCTTGTAGTCCAGCAGGTCGGCGCCCGCGTGGCAGTCGGCGGAGATGACCGTGTAGCGGTCCTCCGGGGTGGCCGGTGTCCGGGAGCTCACTCGTTCACCCCCAGCACCGGGAAGTCGTTGTCGGTCAGCCAGTGCCGGCCCACGTCGCGCGAGCGCGACCAGGAGGCTTCGACGGCCGACTGGTCCGCGCTCTGGCCGAGCTCGGCGGGGGTGGGGCCGATGCGTCGGGCGATGGGCGCCAGCTTCTCGGTGTCGAAGCCGAAGACGTCCGCCGCGGCCAGGCCCAGCATCCGGCGGGTCTCCTCGACGGGGATGTCGTGGAAGGTGTTCTTCAGCCAGTTCCGGGTGTTCGGCCAGGTCCCCTCGGGGTGCGGGAAGTCCGAGCCCCACAGGATGTTGTCCACGCCGATCTCGTAGCGCTGGGCCAGCTCGCGCCGCTTGGTGTTGGTGGCGCAGATGAACACCTGCCGGTCCAGGTACTCGCTCGGCGGCCGCTTCAGTTCCTCGAAGGGCGAGAGCTTCTTGCCGCCGTGCGCGCCGAGGTAGAGCCGGTCCATGAACCAGAGCTGGTTGGGCAGCCACCAGCAGCCCGACTCGGCGACGCCGAACTTCAGCCCCGGGTGCCGCTCGAAGACCCCGGACCAGAGCAGGAACCACAGCGGGCGGGCCGGCCACCAGGTGACCTCGGAGACGAAGATGCCCAGGTGGTCCCCGTACTCGTGGCGCGGCGAGGAGCCCGAGTGGGTGACGATCGGCATCTGCGTCTCGGCCGCCGCCGCCCACACCGGGTCGTAACGCCGGTCGTGGTACGGGGCCTTGTCCACCCACATGGCCGGGATCATCAGGGCGCCGAGCCCGGACGCCTTGGCCCGGTATATCTCGGCGACGACCTTGTCCGGTTCCCCGGTGATGGGCAGCAGGGCGACCCCGCAGTGCCGCTCGGGGTTCTCCGAGACGAACTCGGCCAGCCAGCGGTTGTGCGCCTGTGCTCCGGCCATGCCGAGCTCGGGGTCCTGGTCGCCGGAGAGGCCGAGGCCCACCCCGAAGGGGGCGGCGGTCTGGCTGTCCACGGCGTCGGCGTCGGGGAAGACGACTTCGGCGGCCACGCCGTCGCCGTCGAGTTCCTTCAGCCGCTGGGTGACGTCCCAGCCGCCCTTCAGGCCTTCCTCGTGGTCGTGGAACCACTTCTCGGCGAAGGCCTCGTTGCGCACGCCCAGCTTGGTGGCCTCGGCGCGGCGGGCGTCGCGTTCGCCGAGGAACTGGTCGAACTGCGGGTGGAAGGCGCTGTCGAGGTAGGGGCGGTACTGCTCGGTCGGCAGCCCCGCGTGGCAGTCGGAGGAGATGATCAGGTACGGGTCTTCGTACGCACTCACGATTGAGGCTCCTCAGTCGAGGATGAAGCTTTCCAGGTAGGCGGGGTTGGCGCGGTCGAGCATCGACTGCGACCGGGCGCGGATCTGCCGGTCGCTGTGCTCGCTGTCGGGCAGCATCCAGAAGCGGTCGGCGCGGATGCCCTCCACGACGTGGTCCGCGACGTCCTCGACCGGGGTGAAGTTCACCTCCTGGCCTGCCTGCTTCATGGCGGCTTCGTACTGGTCGAGGCTGCGGTACGGGGACTTGCGCGGGCGCTCCTTGGCGTACCGGTCGGGCCGGTTGCGGTGCGACTCCCACAGGCCGGTGCGCAGCATGTGCGGTCCGGGGAAGAGCACGGAGGCGCCGATGGCCGCGCCCTCCGCCTTGAGGTGGGCGTAGAGCGACTCGGTCATGGTGACCACGGCCGCCTTGGTGACCGCGTACACGGAGGCGGTGGGCAGCGGGGCGATGCCGCCGTCGCCGGAGGAGGTGTTGACGATGTGGCCGGGGCCGCCGCCCGCGATCATGCGGGGGACGAAGGCCTGGATGCCGTGGAAGACTCCCCAGACGTTGACGGAGAAGGCCCATTTCCAGTCGTTGGGCTCGTGCTCCCACATGCGGCCCTCGGCGCCGGAACCGACGCCCGCGTTGTTGCAGAGGACGTGGACCGCACCGAAGGTCTCGTACGCCGCGTCGGCCAGCGAGATCACGGAGTCCCGGTCGCTGACGTCGACGATCTTGGCGAGCACCTCGGCGCCGTCGGCGGCGAGTTCGTCGGCCGCCTTGCGCAGGGCGCCCTCCTCCACGTCGGCGAGGACCACCTTCAGCCCCTCGGCGGCGAAGCGGCGGGCCATTGCGAGGCCGATGCCGCTCGCGGCTCCGGTGACCACGGCCACCTGTCCCGGTTCGAGTCGCATCAGACGCTCCCCTCGGGCGGTCCGTCGAGGATCTGCATCGGGTCGTCGTAGCGCTGGTGGATGTACGGGAGCAGGGCCTGGGCGCTGACCCGCTCGACGACCTTGCCCCGCTGGTCGGTGGTCTTCTCGCCGATGGTGATCTCGACGAGACGGCGTACGGGGAGGTCCGCGATGGGGTCGAACATCGACTCCCGGAGCACCACGTCGCCGGTGATGTGCTCCAGCTTGCGGACCTTCTCGTTGCGGGTGCAGTGCACCAGCACCGGATCGGCGTCGAAGCCCGAACCGTCCACCGCGGGGAGGAACTTGAAGTAGAAGTCGGTCTTCACGGTGGGCTCGGGCAGCGGCAGCTCGCGGTCCACCGCCCCGCGCACCTCGACGAAGGCGATCCCGTGCCGGGCGAGGGAGGCCCGGACGACCAGGCCCTCGCGCTCGACGGTGATCTCGCCGAGCTTCTTCGGCTCGCCGAAGACCTCGCGGCCTCCGATCAGGGCACGCTCCATGCTCATCGGCATGACCAGCGGGTACCAGCCCTCGACCCCGCCGTGCTGGGCGGCGACGGCCACCGAGCCGGCGCCGAGCGGGTAGCCGGGCAGGTCCACCTTGCTGATGTTGGCCCGCACCAGGGGCCGCTCCGCGGGCTTCAGCGGCGGCGGGAGGACCGCCGCCACCACGTCCGGGTCGGTCTCCCAGACGGCCACCACACCGGTGGACCAGATGTCGGGGAGCTTGGAACCTTTTTCGCGCGCGGCGGCGATCTCTGCCTCGGTGCGCGCTCCGTACCGTACGCGTGCCATCTATCGCACCATCCTTCGTCCAGGACTCGGTCGGTTCTGACGCAGCTGGTTCTGTAACACAGTTACACCGCCACCGATGAAGGGTAAAGACCCTTGCACGTAACCGATCTGACGGATCGACAGAAAGTTGGGACGGACACGATGGCCAGAACCACGCTGACCCGCGCGGAGGTACTGGACGCCGCCGCGTCCCTGGTCAAGCAGCACGGCCCGGCCGCCCTCACCATGCGCAAGCTCGCCGCCGAGCTGGGCACCGCCGTGACCTCCATCTACTGGCACGTCGGCAACCGCGAATCGCTGCTCGACGCCCTCGTGGAGCGGACCGTGGAGGAGGTGGGCGCCATCCGGCCGGCCGGCCGCACCCCCGGCGACCGCATCCTCTCGGTCGCCCGGATCCTGCGCCGCGAGCTGCGCGAGCGCCCGCACCTGATCGCGATGGTCCACGAGCGCGGCCTCACCGACCGGATGTTCCTGCCCGCCCAACAGGCACTGGTCCACGAGGTGCACGCGGCCGGCCTGCGCGGGACCCGGGCCGCGGACGCGGTGCGCGCGATCCAGTTCCAGATCATCGGCTTCGTCCTGGTCGAGCGCAATCGCGAACGCTCCCCCGCCCAGTCCCCCGCCGAGAGCGAGCTCTGGGACCCGGCCGACGCCCCGCACGACCCGCCCCTGGCCCGCGCGCTGGCCCGGCCGGTGGATCCGGAGAGGCTGTTCCTGCTGTCCCTGAGGGCCCTGGTGAAGGCCCTGCTGGCGCCACCGGCCGGGTAACCGGCTTGCCGCCGCGCGGCCGCCCGTGATGGGATCTGCTCCACGGGGGCGGCTCCCCGGCGCGCATCCTCTCCCTTTCACGGAAAGTCCGCGCGCCCTCTCTCCGCCCCCGTTTTTCGTTCGCGGAGGGAAACGAGGGAAACCAGGCCGTGCCCGTCACCCGATCCGCCGAAGAGCTCATGCTGCGCCGGCTCCGGACCGTCTACGTCGACCGGCCGTCGGCCGCCGCCTCGCCCGGCACCGAGGGGGTCCGCCCGCTGGAGGGCGAACTCCTGGAACGCGGCCACACCCTGAGCCGGGAGCTGTACGCCGCCCTGGCCGTCCTCGCGCCGACCGACCTCGCCGAGGAGCGCTCGCGCCTGCTGGCGCTGGCCGACGGGCTCGCGGGCGACGGCCCGGGACCCCGGCCCGCCTTCCGCCGCTTCCCCTTCTCCATCCCGCACGACACCGAGCGCTGGTACACCGACCGCGTCCTCACCCTGCTGCGCCGGGACCCCGCCCGGCCGTGCTCCCTCTGCGCGGGTACCCGCCCGGTGCGTCCCCTCGCCCCGTGCGCCCATCTCGTCTGCGACTCCTGCTGGGACGGCTCCCGCCGGGACGGCGCCGACCACACCGACACCGGCTGTCCCGTCTGCCGGCGCCCCGTCGACCCGGCCGCGCCCTTCCTCTCGCTCGCCTCCCCCGCTTCCCCCGCTACCCCCGCTACGGAGCACCGCGCGGCCGACAGCGACGGAGCCGGGATCCCGCCCGGCCCGCTCCGGCTGCTGCGGCTCGGCACCGACCCCGCGGCCGACGCCGCCCGGGTGCTGGCCCCACTGCTCGCCCGGCCGGCCCCGCTGTCCCCCGAGGACCACGCCGACCTGCCCCTGCTGCTCCGGCTGGCCCCGGCCGACCACGACTGGCTGCCCGTACGGATCCCCGTACCGCAGACGCGGGCGCTGATCCTGGCCCGCCTGCTGACCGGCACCGCCCCGCAGGCCGCCGTACTGCCGCTGCTGGCCGGGCGGTTGACCAGCGCCACCGACGTGCTGCGGCTCCTCGCCGCGCTGTCCGGCGGGGATCCGGGGCTGCTCGCGCCGCCGCCGTCCGGGTTCCGCTCCCCCTCCCGGCCGCTGCGCCGCGCACTGCTCGGCGTACTCGACGCGCTGCCCGCCCCCGGCCTCGTCGAGGAACTGCTGCGGTATCCGACGGCCTGGAAGCGGGCCGCCGAGACCCTGCACCCCTTCGAGCAGTACACCCGCCGCCCCCGGGCCGCCCTGGCCTTCGCCGTGTTGCGGGGCACCGTGCTGTCCGGAGCCATGGGCGCGGCCCTGCGGGAAGGCGCCGCCGCCCATCCGGACGCCGTACGCGTCGAGGGCGACCGGCTCCGGCCCGCGACCTGGGCCGGGCGGCTGGAACAGGCCCTGGCAGGGGCGGACCCCGGGGCCGCCGCCGTGGTGGCCGGGGAACGCCCCGACGAGCTCGTCCTGCGCCTCGACCACCTGCTGCGCCTGCACACCGGCGACTGCCTGGCCCCCGAGGCGGCCCGGGAGCTGGCCCGCGCTCTCCCCGCCGTCGGCGCGGGCCCGCTGCTGGCCGCGCTCGGGGCCCTGCGCGGGCGCGCCTCGGACCGGACCGGTTCGCGGCGCGTGTTCTTCCCCAAGGGCCCGGCCGGCCATGTCCGCTCCGTGCCGGAGGCGCGCCCGCCGCTTCCGGGCCCGCTCGTCACGGCGGCACTGGCCCTGCTGGAGGCGGAGGTGCTGCGCCGGTTCGCCCTCGCCGAGGGGGAACCGTACGAGCTGGCCGTCCTGGACTCCGGCCTCGCGGAACTTCCCGTGCCCTGCGGCGGGTCCGCGGTCGCGGTGCCCCGGGGCAGTGTCCTGGCGCTGCCCGGGGGCGGGACGCTGCGACTGTTCCTGCACTGGAGCGAGGCCCGGGACCAGGTGGCGCTCCTGAACCTGGCGGTGGCCTTCTTCGACGCCGACTGGCAGTTCACCGGCCTGTGCGACCGCGACCGCCCGGGGTACGGGGCGTCCGGGGCCGGGGCCGTGCACGACGGCGGCGACGGCTGGGCTCCGGTACCGGGGCGGGACGGGCAGACGGAGTACGTCGACCTGGACCTGGCGGGGCTCGCCGGGCGCGGGGACGCGTACGCGGTGCCGCTGGTGTCCGGCTACAGCGCAGTGCCGTTCGAGGAGCTGGCCCGGGCCTTCACCGGGTTCACGTCCCGGCCTGCGGACGGCCCGCGCACGGCCGTACGGAGCTTCGCCCTGAGCGGCCCCGCGACGCGGGCCCGGGTGCCGGTGGTCGTGGACCTGGCCGCACGGCGGGCGCTGTGGGCGGACCTGCGCCTGCCGCCGTCGGGCGACTTCGAGAGCGCCACCCCGCGCGGAGACCGGGTCGCGGCCGTGGCCTCGGACGCGTGGGCGCACTTCACCTCCGGCACCCGCACCACCCTGTGGGACCTCGCCGTGTGGCGGGCGGCGGCCCGCACCCGCGTGGTGACGGTGATCCGGCGGGCCACCGGGAGTTCGGCGACCGACGAGCTGTGGCTCTACCGGGCCGCGGCCGGCGAGGAGCCGGCCGCCTTCGCCGCGCGGATCGCCGCCCTGGAGCCGCCCGAGGAGCGCCTGCCCCGCGCCGACGCGGACGCGGAGGCCGCCGAACTGGCCGCCGGGAAGCGAGCGTTCCTGGCGCTGACCCACGCGAGCGTGGCACCGGACGGCGGTTCGGGGACGGCCTACCGGCTCTTCCCCGGACCCGCCGAAGTACCCGGGTCCTTCGTCCGGGTGACGGCCGGGGAGCTCGTGGCGGAGCTGGGCTGAAAGGCCGTAGGGCTTCGAGTGTCGGCGCGGGCCGATATCCTCTGTGACCATGCTCGCCGACCGTACGACCGCAGAGACGATGTGGCCGACCGCGTACCCACAGGGGTACGCGGTCGTCGACGTGGAGACCACCGGGCTCGCGCGCGACGACCGGATAATCTCCGCCGCCGTCTACCGGCTCGACGCTCAGGGCAACGTCGAGGACCACTGGTACACGCTGGTCAACCCGCTCCGGGACCCCGGACCCGTGTGGATCCACGGTCTGACCAGCGACATGCTCCAGGACGCGCCGCTCTTCAAGGACATCGCCGAGGAGTTCGCGGACCGGCTCGCCGACCGGGTGCTGGTCGCGCACAACGCGATCTTCGACTGGCAGATGATCGCCCGCGAGTACGCGCGGGCCGAGGCCACCGCCCCGGTGCGCCAGCGCCTGTGCACCATCGCCCTGTCGAAGGAACTGAACCTCCCGCTGCCCAACCACAAGCTGGAGTCGCTCGCCGCGCACTTCGGCGTGGTCCAGCAGCGCGCCCACCACGCGCTCGACGACGCCCGGGTCCTCGCGGAGGCCTTCCGTCCGTCCCTGCACGCGGCCGCGCGGGACAACGTACGGCTGCCGCTGCTGGAATGCCGGCCGCTGACAGAGTGGTCGGACACCCCGGCCGCCCCGCGCGTCGGGTACCAGGCCTCGTACGGTGCGGGCTCGAGCTGGCGCGCCTCGCGCAAGCGGCCGCCGTGCCCGTACCCGAACCCGGGGCGGTGGGCGGACGGCACCCCGCTCAAGCAGGGCATGCGGATCGCGTTCTCCGGCGACACCTCGGTGGACCGGGAGCTGCTGGAGGACCGCGCGGTGGAGGCGGGCCTGCACATCGCGACGAGCCTGTCCCGGCTCACGAGCCTGCTCGTGACGAACGACCCGGACTCCTCGACCTCCAAGACGGTGAAGGCCAAGTCCTTCGGAACACCCGTCGTCGACGAGGCGGCCTTCACCCAGCTGCTGCGGGACGTGGCTCCGGCGCAGGACTGAGCACACGGGACCGACCGGGCGGGATCGGTCGAGGGGATGTCCGGGGGCCGCCCGTTGGGCCGGCCGGGTGCACGCTCCGCGACTCACCCCGGTGGATCTTGTTCCGGCGCTCCGCCCTGCGCAGCATGCCGCGCATGGCACGTTGCGAAGTCTGCGGGAACGATTACGGCATGTCCTTCGAAGTCCACGCACAGGGTGCTGTGCACGTCTTCGACTGCTTCTCCTGCGCCATTCACCGCATGGCGCCCATCTGCGAGCACTGCCGGGTCCAGATCATCGGACAGGGCGTCGAGGTCGAGGGACAGTGGTTCTGCGGCGGGCACTGCGCCCGTGCGGAGGGGAAGGTGGGCATCACCGACCGCGTCTGACTCCCGTCCCCCCGCTCCCCGCATCCTTTTCCTCTCCCACGACCCCGGACGGCCACCCGGCCGCCGGGGTCCTCGCCGCTCGGGGTACCGTCGTGGGCGTGTACCGCTTTGTACTGACCCGGCAGTGGGTGTGTCTCACCCTCATCGGCCTCGTCCTGATCCCCGCGATGATCAAGCTGGGCTTCTGGCAGTTCCACCGCCACGAGCACCGGGTCGCGCAGAACGAGCTGATCGACGCGAACCTGCGGGCGAAGCCGGTCCCCATGACCGAGGTCACCTCCCCCGGCCACGTCGTCCCGCGCGCCGACTACTGGCGTGCCGTGACCGCCACCGGCACCTACGACTCCGCGCACGAGGTCGTCGTGCGCATGCGCACCGACAACGACGACAAGGTCGGCTTCCACGTCCTCACCCCGCTGGTACTGGCCGACGGCCGGGCCGTGCTCGTCAACCGGGGCTGGATCGCGGGCGGCGCCGACCCGCGCGCCTACCCGCCGGTGCCGGCCGCGCCCACCGGCGAGGTCACGGTCACCGGTCGGCTCAAGGCCGACGAGACCAGCGGCGGCAGCGGCATCAAGGACCGCAAGGGCCTGCCGGACCGCCAGGTGATGCTGATCAACAGCGCCCGGCAGGCGCAGTACCTGGGCAGGCCCGTCCTCGGCGGCTACCTGGAACTGACCGCGCCGGTACCGGCCGACGACAAGCCCGAGGTGGTCGCCGAGCCCGACCACGACTCGATCGGGGCGCACATGGCGTACGCCGTGCAGTGGTGGCTGTTCGCCTCCGCGGTGCCGGTGGGCTGGATCGTGCTCGTACGGCGCGAGAAGCGCGACCGCGAGGCCGCGGCCGCCGCCGGGACCGCCGCATCCGAGCGGGAGCCGGTGGCGACCGCGTAGCGTGTCGGGCATGGATCTTGGACTGAAGGACCGTGTCTACGTCGTCACCGGCGCCACCAGGGGCCTCGGCTACGCTTCCGCCCGCGAACTGACCGCCGACGGCGCCAAGGTGGTGCTGACCGGCCGGGACGCGGCGCGCGCCGAGGCCGCGGCCAAGGCGCTGGGCCCGAACGCGGTCGGTGTGGCCGCCGACAACTCCGACCCTGGGGCCGCCTCCCGGCTCGTCGCCGCGGCCCGGGAGCACTTCGGCCGCCTCGACGGCATCCTCATCAGCGTCGGCGGCCCGGCGCCCGGCTCGGCGGCGGACAACACCGACGAGCAGTGGACGGCGGCCTTCGAGTCAGTCTTCCTCGGCGCGGTCCGCCTCGCGCGGGCGGCGGCCGCCGAGCTCTCCGACGGCGGGGTCATCGGCTTCGTCCTGTCGGGCTCGGTGTACGAACCGATCCCCGGACTCACCATCTCCAACGGCCTGCGCCCCGGCCTGGCCGGCTTCGCGAAGTCCCTCTCCGTGGAGCTGGGCCCGCGCGGCATCCGGGTGATCGGCCTGCTGCCCGGCCGCATCGACACCGACCGGGTCCGCGAGCTCGACGCCCTGTCCGGGGACGCGGACCTCGCCCGCTCCGGCAGCGAGTCGCGGATCCCGCTGCGGCGTTACGGCAGCCCCGAGGAATTCGGCCGCTCGGCGGCGTTCCTGCTGTCCCCCGCGGCTTCCTACCTGACCGGCGTCATGCTCCCGGTGGACGGCGGCTCCCGGCACGGCTTCTGAGCCCTCCGCCCCGGCTCCGCCTCATGTCACCCTTCGCGCCCGGCGGGGGGTGACGTGGAGGCGGGCCTCCGCCGGGAGGGCCTCGAGCGCCGCCGACGTGCGGGCCCGGCCCAGCACCGGGCCGGCGAGGGCCGCCAGTACATCGGCCGGCACCGCGTGGGGCTCCAGTTCCAGGGCGACCCGCAGGGCCGGGGCCCCGCGCCGGCCCCGCAGCGTGACCCGGCACCGGGCCACGCCCTCCACGGCCTGCTGGACATCGGCCTCCACGGCCTCCTCCAGCGCCCGCCCGCGCAGCACCGCGAACGCCCCGTCCCCGGTGTCCACGAGCACCTCCGCGAGCCGTGCCCGCCGCAGTTGGGACAGCAGCCACCACAGCGCCAGCAGTACGCAGGCCCCGAGGACGGCGAGCACCACCCACCAGGGCCCCGGCCAGCCCCGCCCGTGCGGTGCCAGCAGGGGTTCGTGGCGGCCCTCGAACGGCCCGGACGCGGTCAGCACCGACGCTCCCGCCGCCAGCAGCACCAGGCCGAGCAGCGCGAGCAGAACCCGGTTCACCGTCCCCAGGGTCACCGGCGGTTCACCCGCACCCTCGGCCGCAGCTCGTGGGCCAGCCCCAGCTCGTCGACGCCGACGGCCAGCACCGCGTCCAGATCGGCCCGTACCTCGTCCAGTTCGCGGAAGTGGGACACGGCCCGGACCCCGATGCGGGACCGGCCCACGCTCACCCGCACCGACCGCACCCCGGACACCTCCATGACCCGGTCGCGCAGCACCTGCGCGGCGGCCTTGCGTTCCAGTCCGCCCCGTACCTCCGGGTGCCCCGAGCTCATCGGGAGGATCCCGCGCAGGCCCGGGGTGAGGGCGTACAGCAGCAGCGCGGCCCCGGCCGCGGCCAGGACCGCGCCGCCGATCAGCACGCCGGGGTCGGCCGGGGTGTGCCGCTCCAGCGCCCGGGAGAGCTCGTCGCGCCAGCGCATCCCCGGGCGGTGGGCCCGTACCGCCGCCAGGTCGTAGAGGAAGAGCCCCGCCACCCCGAGGACGGCGAACGCCCCCACGGCGGCGGGGAGCCGCCGGGGCGAGCGGAAGCGGGCGCTCACCGGACCCGCCGGTCCCGCCCGGCGGCGGGCCGCGCGGAGTGCAGGTGCTCGATGTCCACGTCCACTTCGGGTACGGACATCTCCGCGTACTCCTCGACGCGCAGGGCGACGTGGCGGCGTACGGCCGCGCACTGGGCGGCGAGGTCGCAGGGGTAGGGGAGCTCCAGGACCACCCGTACCCGGGCGATGTCGTGGTGCACGGTGACGGTGGCGTGCGGCGGGGCCGCGTCCGGCGCCGGCCGGGTCAGCGCCTCGCGGGCTGCCTGGGCGGCGATCTTCGCCACGACCCGGTCGGCGATCCGGGTGGCTCCCCGCTCGGCGGCGGGCACCAGGGGCGGGGTGGGGCGGGGCGTGCTCATCGGTCCCGGTCCCGGTCCCGGCCCCGGTCACGGTCGCGGTCGCGGCCACCGTCCCGGTCGCCGGGGCGGCCCCCAGGGCGGAAGAAGTCCCCCGGTTCCAGGTCCCCGTCGAGGAACCGGCCCACGACGAAGCCGATGGCGCCGAGGGCGGCCACCAACAGGAAGGCCCCGAACCCGCCGAAATACCCGGCGAACCCCAGTGCCATACCGGCCACCAGGCCGACGACCGCCATGCTCATGCGGACTCCTCTACTGCAGTCGGGACTCCGGCTCCTCGTCGTCCTCGTCCGGCAGCTTGACGTCGCCGACCGCGATGTTGACCTCCACGACCTCGAGGCCGGTCATCCGCTCCACCGCCGAGACGACGTTCTCACGGACGGCCCGGGCCACGTCCCGGATCGACACGCCGTAATCCACGACGATCTCCAGGTCGAGGGCGGTCTGCACCTCGCCGACCTCCGCCTTCACGCCCCGGCTGACGGTGGACTTGGCCCCGCCGGGGACGCGGTCGCGGACGGCGCCGAAGGTACGGGAGAGGCCGCTGCCGCTGCCCATGGCGTGGACGCCGACCACCTCGCGGGCGGCCAGGCCGGCGATCTTCTCGACCACGCCGTCGGCGATGGTCGTCCTTCCGCGGTCGGCGGGGGGCTTGGCGGTGCTGCCGCCGCCCGGGGCGGATTCGGTCATGGCGGATCCCTTCGCACGATGGGCTCCCGACCACGGTAAGTCGGGACCGCTTCCGCCGCCCGCCCCGACGCGACCGCCCGGGTGGCGGCCCTGCGGGGCGAAGTCCCCTACCCGCCCTTCGCCCGTTCCCCGGGCTGCGCCCGGACCCCTCCTGGGGCTCCGCCCCAGACCCCGGTCCTCAAACGCCGGACGGCTGAAATTGCCCGGCGCGCACCGCGTGCACGTACAGGCTTACGCCAAGCCGAATCCAGCCCCTCCGGCGTTTGAGGAGCGGGGGTCCGGGGGCTGGCCCCCGTGCCGTGGCGGCGCGGCTAGTCGGAGAGGCCGGCCAGGTCCCGGAGGCGGCGGGCCTGGGCCGCGCGTTCCGCGACCCGCTGGTCGTCGTACGACCGGGCACCCGCGCCGCGGAGCAGCGCCTTCGTCTCGATCACCGCGTCCCGCGGCGGAGCCAGCAGCGCGGTGGTGAGGTCCTGGACGGCCGCGTCGAGCTCGCCCGCGGGGACGACCAGGTTGGCGAGGCCGATCCGTTCCGCCTCCTCGGCGTGGACGAAGCGTCCCGTCGCGCAGATTTCGAGCGCGCGGGCATAGCCGACCGCCGAGGTCAGGGGCTGGGTGCCGCCGAGGTCGGGCACCAGGCCCAGCCCGGTCTCGCGCATGGCGAACTGCACGTCGTCCGCGACGACGCGCAGATCGCACGCGAGGGCAAGCTGGAAACCGGCACCGATCGCGTGCCCCTGAACGGCGGCGACGGAGATGATGTCGTTGCGCCGCCACCAGGTGAACGCCTCCTGGTACTCGGCGATGGTGGAGTCGAGCAGTTCCTCCGAACCGCGCGCCAGGTCAAGGAAGGACGGCTCGCCCTCGAAGCCTTCGGGGGTGAACGCCTGCCGGTCGAGCCCTGCGGAGAAGGACTGCCCTTCGCCGCGCAGCACGACGACCCGGACGGTGCCCGGCAACGACCTTCCAGCCTCCGTCAACGCCCGCCAGAGCGCGGGGGATTGAGCGTTTCGCTTGGCCGGATTGGTCAATGTCACCGTGGCGACCGTGTCGTCGACGGTGAGCCGTACGCCGTCCTTGTCGAGCAGAGCCATCTGTGTGCCTCCGGTGTTGTGCCGTCGTTCGGCCGCGATCTCGGCCTAAGTGACTGCACAGTAACCACCCAGTCGGCCATGGAGCCGACCGGGGGTCACCGAAGGACGGTGGAACTGGAACCGTGAAGCTGAATACGGAAGAACCGTTGGAACCACGAGGAACCAAATGGTCAGGCCGTAGCCGCCTTCTTGCCGCGCGTCGCGCCACCGCGACCACGCAGCGTGACTCCGGACTCGCTGAGCATCCGATGGACGAATCCGTAGGACCGGCCAGTTGATTCGGCCAGCGCCCGGATACTCGCACCGGAGTCGTACTGCTTCTTCAGGTCTGCCGCGAGCTTGTCACGCGCGGCGCCGGTTACCCGGCTGCCCTTCTTCAGAGTTTCGGCCACCCGTGCCTCCTCTATGGGAAGTGCGCTCTGGACTTCTCATGATCACCCCTCCCCGGCTTCCTGGCCACCCATTCAGCAAGGTCGGTACGGCGGCATTTCTTCAGCCGTGGACGGCCGAGCAGAACGGAATCTCCTCTTCCGCTGCATGACCTCCGTCACATTTCCGCTCGGCCGGTATGAATCACCAGGTCAGGGGCCGGAACGGGTAAACGGAAGGCCCCGGCCGCATCGGTGAAGATGCGCGGCCGGGGCCGTCGTCGAGCACGGATCGATATGAGACCGTCTCACTCAGATGATGGATCACGCCTGAGCCGAATGATCCATAAGCAAAGGATCACGGAAGCGGAAGCGCCTCAGGCGAGCGACACCAGGTCCCGGTAGTCCGGGCCCCACAGGTCCTCGACGCCGTCCGGGAGCAGGATGATCCGCTCCGGCTCCAGCGCCTCGACCGCGCCCTCGTCGTGGGTGACGAGGATGACGGCGCCCTTGTAGGTGCGCAGGGCGCCCAGGATCTCCTCGCGGCTGGCCGGGTCGAGGTTGTTGGTGGGCTCGTCGAGCAGCAGCACGTTGGCCGAGGAGACGACCAGCGTCGCCAGGGCGAGGCGGGTCTTCTCACCACCGGACAGGACGCCCGCGGGCTTGTCCACGTCGTCGCCGGAGAAGAGGAAGGAGCCGAGCGTCTTGCGCACGGCGACCAGGTCCAGGTCCGGGGCCGAGGAGCGCATGTTCTCCAGGACCGAGCGCTCGGGGTCCAGGGTCTCGTGCTCCTGGGCGTAGTAGCCGAGCTTGAGGCCGTGGCCGGGGACGACCGTGCCGGTGTCGGGCTTCTCGGTGCCCGACAGCAGGCGCAGCAGGGTGGTCTTGCCGGCGCCGTTGAGGCCGAGGATGACCACGCGGGAGCCCTTGTCGATGGCCAGGTCGACGTCGGTGAAGATCTCCAGCGAGCCGTAGGACTTCGACAGGCCCTCGGCGGTCAGCGGGGTCTTGCCGCAGGGCGCCGGGTCCGGGAAGCGCAGCTTGGCGACCTTGTCGGAGACGCGGACGGCGTCCAGGCCCGCGAGCAGCCGGTCGGCGCGCTTGGCCATGTTCTGTGCGGCGACGGTCTTGGTGGCCTTGGCGCGCATCTTGTCGGCCTGCGAGTTCAGGGCCGCGGCCTTCTTCTCGGCGTTCTGGCGCTCGCGCTTGCGACGCTTCTCGTCGGCCTCGCGCTGCTGCTGGTAGAGCTTCCAGCCCATGTTGTAGACGTCGATCTGGGCGCGGTTGGCGTCCAGGTAGAAGACCTTGTTGACGACCGTCTCGACCAGGTCCACGTCGTGGGAGATGACGATGAAGCCGCCGCGGTAGGTCTTCAGGTAGTCGCGCAGCCACACGATCGAGTCGGCGTCGAGGTGGTTGGTCGGCTCGTCGAGGAGGAGGGTGTCGGCGTCCGAGAAGAGGATCCGGGCGAGCTCGACGCGGCGGCGCTGACCACCGGAGAGGGTGTGCAGCGGCTGGCCGAGCACCCGGTCGGGCAGGCCGAGGGCGGCGGAGATGGTCGCGGCCTCGGACTCGGCGGCGTAACCGCCCTTGGTGAGGAACTCGGTCTCCTGGCGCTCGTACTGGCGCATCGCCTTCTCGCGGGTGGCGCCGGAGCCCGAGGAGATGCGCTCCTCGTTCATCCGCATCTTCTTGAGCAGCACGTCGAGTCCGCGGGCGGACAGGATCCGGTCGCTGGCCAGCACGTCGAGGTCGCCGGTGCGCGGGTCCTGCGGGAGGTAGCCGACCTCGCCCGAGCGGGCGATGCTGCCGCCGGCCGGGGTCCCCTCGCCCGCGAGGCACTTGGTGAGGGTGGTCTTGCCGGCTCCGTTGCGGCCGACGAGGCCGATGCGGTCGCCCTTGGCGATACGGAAGGAGGCGTTCTCGATGAGGATGCGGGCGCCGGCGCGCAGCTCGATGCCGGTGGCGGTGATCACGGAAATACTCCAGGGCGGGTCGGGACGGCGGAAGGGGGGCAGGACGCGATGCTTCTACGCCGCTAATCCGCGAGGAGATTTGCCATGGGAGTCATTCTACCGGGGGTGCGCAACTACTTTCGGGCCCGCCCGCCCCTCCCGGGACCGGCGCCGCTCCCGCCCCCGCGTCCCCCGTTCGGCCCACGGAACACGCCTCCCGGTCGGGGGGCGTATGAGGATGAACGGGTTGATACTCGCCGCAGGGGCGTACTCGTACCCCCCTTGGTAGGAATGGAGGGCGGTGCGGGATGCAGTTCGACGACAACGCCAATCTGGACACTTCCGAGGTCAAGGACGTACGCGGCAGCCGCATCCCGGGCGGGAAGGCCACGATCGGCGGCGGCATCATCGGTTTCATCGCGCTGATCATGGGTCTGCTGTTCGGGGTGGGCCCGGAGCAGCTGGGCCTGTCCGACGGAAGCCCCGAGCCCGCGTCGACCTCCTCCTCCGTCGCGCAGGTGCAGCAGAGCTGCAAGACCGGCGCGGACGCGAACGCCAAGGAGGACTGCCGGCTGGTGGCGGTGATCAACAGCACCCAGGACTTCTGGAAGCAGGAGTTCGCCAGGCGCGGCGCCCAGTACAGCCCGGCGCAGACGGTGTTCTTCACCGGAAAGGTGGGCACCGCCTGCGGGGCGGCCACCTCGGCGGTCGGCCCCTTCTACTGCCCCGGTGACCGGCAGGTCTATCTGGACCTGGGCTTCTTCAACGAGCTCCGCACCAAGTTCGGCGCGAGCGGCGGCCCCTTCGCCCAGGCGTACGTGGTGGCCCACGAGTACGGCCACCACATCCAGAACCTGACCGGCACCCTGCAGAAGGCCCAGGACGGCCGGCAGGGCGCGAACAGCAATGCGGTACGGGTCGAGCTGCAGGCCGACTGCTACGCCGGGGTCTGGGCCCACAACGCGACGAAGACCCCGGACGAGTCCACGGGCAAGCCCCTGATCACCAGCCTCACGGACCAGGACATCAAGGACGGCCTGGACGCGGCGGCCGCGGTCGGCGACGACCGGATCCAGGAGAAGTTCCAGGGCCGGGTGTCCCCGGAGTCCTGGACGCACGGCTCGGCCGAGCAGCGCCAGCAGTGGTTCTACCAGGGCTACCGCACGGGCGACATGGCCCAGTGCAACACCTTCCGCTGAGTGTCGGCGGCGCCTGTCATGCTGTGACGTGGATCACCATCCGCCCACGGCACGAGAGGGAGTGATCGCCATGGCAGGCGTTCCGTCCATCTGTCCGACCCTGCTGTACACCGACGCCAAGGCCGCCATCCACCTGATCACGGAGGCCTTCGGCTTCACCCAGGTCGCGGCGTACGAGGGCGAGGACGGCGCGGTGGCGCACGCCGAGCTGTCCTACGGGAACGGCGTGGTGATGCTCGGCAGCAAGGGCACCGGCAGCGCCTTCGACAAGGTGATGCAGGCGGCCGGCCCGACCGGGGTCTACGTGCGCGTCGACGACGTGGACGCCCACCACCGCCGGGCCGTCGAGCACGGTGTGGAGATCCTGATGGAGCCGACCGACCAGGACTACGGCTCGCGGGACTACATGGCCCGCGACGCCGAGGGCAACGTGTGGAGCTTCGGGACGTACGCGCCGCAGGTCTGAGGCCCCGCGACGCGTACTGGGGCAGGCCGGTCGCGCTGCCGCCCACGGGTACTACGCGCCGCCGGTGTGCACCTGGAACGCGGCCCGGCGCACCGCCTTGGCCAGGGCGGGATCGGGATGGGCGGCGGCCAGCGCGACCAGCACCTGCACCGTGCGGGGGTGCCCGACCGCGCGGACCTCGTCCAGCAGCCGCGGAACCGTGGTCCGCACAGCCGAGTCGAGGTGCCGGGCCAGCAGCTCGGCCTCGCCGTGGTCGGCGATGGCGGCCGCGGTGTCCACCCAGAGCCAGGTCTGCTCCTCGGCGGTGAGCACGTCCTGCGCCTCGTCGGGGTCGACCCCGTCGTGCTCGGCGAGCCAGAGCAGGGCGTAGGGGCGCAGCGCGGCTTCCCGGGAGGCCTTGCGGACCTCCGGTTCGGCGGGGGCGCCGACGACGCGCAGGGCTTCGAAGGCGAGCCCGCGCAGCAGGGCGTCCTCGCCGCGGGCCGCGAGCAGCAGCTCGGAGACCGCGTGGCCGACGGGCCGGGCGGCCAGCCAGGCCTGGTACTCGGCGCGGGCCGGGCCGGGGGTGAGCCGCGCGCAGCCGTGGAGCATGGCGGCGGCGGACTGCTCGATGTTCCCGGCGGGGCTCTGCGCGGCGACGCAGATCTGCTCCAGCTTGACCCAGACGGCCCAGCTCCCGAGCGGGGTGAGGGCGGCCCGGGCGGGGCCGAGGGTGACGGCGTCCACTGCGGCGAGCCCGCCGAGCGCCCAGCGCAGCAGCCGGGCGAGCGGGACGGGTGCCGTCGCCGGCGCGGGGCCGGCCGGGACGGAGTCGGCGTGCGGGGTCCCGGCGGCCTGCGCCGTGGACTCGTAGGGGACCTCGCACCGTTCGTCGCGCAGTTCGTCGACGCGCTGTCCGAGCAGGTCCAGCAGATCGGGGACGGTCACGGGACCGGCGGAGAGCTGGAGCAGGGAGAGCAGCTGGGGCATGGCCTCGACCACCTCGGCGACGGCCGCGGGGGCGATGTCGGCGGGGGCGGGGTGGACCAGTGACCAGGCGTCGAAGAGGGCGACCCAGCCGCGCAGGACGGCGGCGTCGTCCCGGTTCCAGGCGCGCAGGCGCCAGCCCGGGCGGGCGTGTCCGCCGTGCATCTCGATCAGCCCGGCGAGCCGGGCGCGGTCCCAGCCGACCCGGATCTGGCCCGGTGTCAGGCTCAGCTGGGCGGCGGCGCGTTCGGCTTCGGCGGCGGGCAGGGCGCCCGCCAGAGCGGGCCCGGACCCGTCGGCGGCGCCGAGGTGGAGCTCGGCCCAGCGGGCGAGCCGTACGGCGTCGGCGAGGGAGGCGCGGGCCCTGTTCGCCAGGTCGGCCGTGGCGGGCGTGCCCGCCGGAGGCCGCGGGGCGGTCCGGGTGCGCCGGTCGGTCACCGCCTTGCGGGCCGTGGCCACGGACCGCGGGGCGACGAGTCGGAGTCTGGAGTCGCGAGCCAACTGCTCATCAGGCTTTCGGGACGTCACGTGAGCAGTCTCGCCCGTCACTGGCCGAAAGCCCAAACGGAACCAGCCATTGCCACAAGGCCCCACAGGGACAGAACGGTACAACCCACCCTCCCCGCCCCGTCCGTCCCACAGTCTTCGGACAACTCGTCCGACGGCCCGTCAACCGGCCTGACCGACCGGCCCGTCACATGAAGGGGGTCAGGAAGCGGCGCAGCGCCTCTTCGTACGCGGCCGGATCGGCGTTCCACATCGCTCCGTGGGCGGCTCCGGAAACGGAGTGCAGGGTGACGAGGTCGGGGCGGGCCGCGGCGAGCCGGCGGGAGGGCCCCCAGGGGGCGAGCGTGTCGTCGGGGCCGTGGAAGATCAGTACGGGCACCTTCAGCGCGGCCGGATCCGCCCCCGGGGCCTGCCGGTCGGCCCGCAGGCCCGCGCGGCCCTCGGCGGCCCTGACCGCGAACGGGAGCAGCGGGGCCGGGGTGCGGCGGGCCGCGGCGAGGGCGCGCAGGGTGGCGTGCCAGTCCAGTACGGGCGAGTCGAGGACCAGTCCGCAGATCCGGTCGGCCAGCGCCGAGCGCTCGAGGGCGTGCAGGGCCATGGTGGCGCCGGTCGACCAGCCGTGCAGGACCACGCGGCGGGCGCCGTAGCGCAGGGCGTAACGGATGGCGGCGTCGAGATCGCGCCATTCGGACTCGCCGAGGTGGCCGAGGCCGTCCGGCGGCTCGGGGGCGCCGAGGTCTCCCCGGTACCCGAGGTCCAGGACCGGGAGCTTGTTGCGGTGGAGGAAGGGCATGACCACCATCGGGTGCTCGCGGGTGGCGCCGAGCCCGTGGACGGTGATCACCCAGGTGTCGCGGGCCGCGGGCACGAACCAGGCGGGCAGCGCGCCGAGCTCCCCGGGGACGTCCACGTCGGCGTGGTCGAGTCCGAGGGCGGCGGCGGGGTTGCCCAGGTGGACCTGGGGGGTGAGGGTGACGCGGGTTCCGGGGTCGAGGCTGCCGTGGGTGACGGCGACGAGCCGGCGCACCACGGTGTCGGGGCCGTGCGGGGCGTCAGGGAGGACGGGCCCGATCACGGCGTGCACCCCGGGCGCGGTGAGCCCGTAGGTGCCGGGTGACAGGGAGGCGAGCGAGCGGGTCAGCTCGACCCGGCCGTCCGCGGTGGAGTGGACGGTGAGCCGGGGGCTGCCGGGGAGCGGACGGCCGGGCTCGGGCCGCAGGGCCGCGTCGGCGGCGTACCGGCCGGCGAGCGCGGCGGCGGTGACGGCGGCCGCGCCGGCGCCGAGCAGGGTCGTGGTGACGGCCGCTGCCGTCGCTGTAGCGGTACGCACCGCTCCAGTGTCGAGGCGGACGGGTCGGCGGGCCACCGGAGGGAATCGTTCCGGCCGGAGGTACGGTGAGGCGCCGCGGAGGGTGATCTAGGTCTCTTCGGGGGTTCCGGGAGCGCGGAGCGCCTACCGGAAGTCCCGTCCCGAAATGTGCGGACACCCCGCTGTGACATGCATTAATCGACATATCAACGCCCTTCCCGGGACGAAGGTCCCGATCGGGTGCCGTACCGATACACCGCATGAACCCTGTCAGTTCACCTTCCGTTCATCCAGGTTGCCTACGGTCCACGAACCACTGACGTCAAACAGAAGCCTGGGTAAATGGAGCACATAACGCTTCTCCTCGGGATCGTGATCATCACCGCTCTCGTGTTCGATTTCACGAACGGTTTTCACGACACGGCCAACGCGATGGCCACCACCATCTCGACCGGCGCCCTCAAGCCCAAGACCGCGGTGGCGATGTCCGCCGTGCTCAACCTCGTCGGCGCATTCATGTCCGTGGAGGTCGCCAAGACGATCTCCAAGGGACTGGTCAACGAGGAAGGCATCCAGCCGGAGGTCATCTTCGCCGCCTTGGTCGGCGCGATCCTCTGGAACCTCGTCACCTGGCTGGTCGGACTGCCCTCCAGCTCCTCGCACGCCCTGATGGGCGGCCTGATCGGTGCGGCCGTGGCCTCCGCCGGCATGGGCGCCGTCAACGGCAGCGTCGTCGTCACCAAGGTGCTGATCCCCGCGATCGCCGCGCCGCTGGTCGCCGGCTTCGCCGCGTACCTGGCCACGAAGGTCACGTACAAGGTCGGCAAGGGCATGGGTGAGAAGACCTCGGCCAAGGGCTACCGCGCCGGTCAGATCGCCTCCGCGGGTCTCGTCTCGCTGGCGCACGGCACCAACGACGCGCAGAAGACGATGGGCATCATCACGCTGGCGCTCGTCGCCGGCGGCGCCCTCTCCCCCGGCTCCAACCCGCCGGTCTGGGTCATCGTCTCCGCCGGTCTGGCCATCGCGATGGGCACCTACCTGGGCGGCTGGCGCATCATCCGCACCATGGGCAAGGGCCTGACCGACCTGCAGCCGCAGCAGGGCTTCGCCGCCCAGACCTCGGCCGCCAGCGTCATCCTGGCCTCCTCCTCCCTCGGCTTCTCCCTCTCCACCACCCACGCGTGCTCCGGCGCCGTCATGGGTTCGGGTCTGGGACGCAAGGGCGGCGTGGTCCGCTGGTCCACCGCCACCCGCATGTTCATCGCCTGGGGCCTGACCCTCCCGGCCGCGGCCCTGGTCGCCGCCGGTGCCGAGCTGGTCATGCGCACCGGGGACATCGGCATCGCCGGCGTCACGGTCTTCCTGATCGGCTCCTGCGTCGCCATCTGGCTGATCTCCCGCCGCCAGGTCGTCGACCACACCAACGTCAACGAGGTCGCCTCGGACGCCGCCGAGGAGCCGGGTGTCGTCACCACGGCCATCGCGGCCGTCAGCGTCCCGCCGGTCACGGTCGCCGCCGGCAGCACCGCTGCGGTGACGGACGAGGAGCTCAAGGCCACCATCCCGGCCTCCGCGACGACGACCCCCGCGGCTCCGGCCGCAGCGGTCTGACCCCGAGAACGACAGAGGATTCAGCGGTATGAAGATCGACTGGGAAGCACTCGGCTCCGTCTTCGGGGTCAGCCTCTCCGCCACCGTCGTCCTGGTGACCCTGTTCACCCTGGGCCTGATGGGGCTCTCCAAGCACGAGGCCGCCACCGAGCAGGGCGGCGCCGCCACCCTGGCCCGCAGCGGTGCGTACGCCTGCTTCGCGCTCTGCGCGGCGGCCGTGGCCTACGGGATCTACCTGATCGTCGCCTGAGGCGCGGGACGGCAGCACGCACGAAAGCTCCCTCCGGGTTCGTACCGGAGGGAGCTTTCGCATGCCCCGGCCCCTCCTCCCCACCACCCCACCGCAGGTCAACGGCGAGTTGACGGGCCTTCGCGCTGCGTGGTGGACTGCCCGAGCCAATACGGCGGCATGGAGAGGAAGTCCGGTGCGAATCCGGCGCGGTCCCGCCACTGTCACCGGCGCACGCGGACCTCTGGCCGTGTGCGGCCGGGAGCCAGGAACTCTCGCCGCCGGACACGTCGAACCAGGGCGCGGACCCTGAGTGAGGACATACCTGCCACCATGCGTGCCGATCGCGTCTTCGCGTACGGCGTCACGGCGGGCCTGATCGGCGACCGGATCCTCGGGGATCCGCGCCGTGGGCACCCCGTGGCCGCCTTCGGACGAGCCGCCGCCGCCGTCGAACGCGCCCTGTGGCGCGACGACCGCGCGCGGGGCGCCCTGCACACCCTGCTGTGCGCCGGAGGCGCGGCCGCCGTCGGCGCGCTGGGCGCCCGCGCCGTGCGCTCCCGGCCCGCGGCCGCCCGTATCGCCCTCACCGCCGCCGCCACCTGGGCCGTCGTGGGCGGCACCTCGCTGGGCCGGGAGGCCCGCGCCATCGGCGGGGCGCTCGCCGCCGGGGACGCCGAAGTGGCCCGCGAGCGGCTGCCCCACCTGTGCGGGCGCGACCCGCAGGCGCTGGACGAGCAGCAGATGGCCCGCGCGGTCGTCGAATCGGTCGCCGAGAACACCTCCGACGCCGTGGTCGGCGCCCTCGTGTGGGGCGCCGTCGCGGGCGTCCCCGGGCTGCTGGCCTTCCGCGCCGTGAACACCCTGGACGCGATGGTCGGCCACAAGTCCCCCCGCCACCTGCGCTACGGCTGGGCCTCGGCCCGCCTCGACGACGTGGCCGGCTGGCCGGGCGCCCGGCTGACGGCCCTGGCCGCCGTACTGGCCGGACCCGACCGGCGGGGCGCCGTACGGGCCTGGCGCGCGGACGCCGCCAAGCACCCGAGCCCCAACGCGGGGCCCGTGGAGTCCTCCTTCGCCGGGGCGCTCGGCGTACGGCTGGGCGGGACCCTGGCGTACGCAGGCCGGGTCGAACACCGGGCCGTGCTCAACGGTGCGGCCGGGCGGCCCGTGGAGGTCGCCGACATCGAACGCGCGGTGCGGCTCTCGCGCCAGGTGACGTGGGTGGCGCTGGGGGCCTGCGTGGCCGCCCGGACGCTGGTCTCCCGGACGCTGCTCTCGCGTACTACTGGGAAGGGGCGGCGCGCATGAGCGGCGGCGCGAAGCGCGGCGGGGGTCTCCTCGTCGCCGGTACGACCTCGGACGCGGGCAAGAGCGTGGTCACGGCGGGCATCTGCCGGTGGCTGGCCCGACAGGGCGTGAAGGTGGCCCCGTTCAAGGCGCAGAACATGTCGCTGAACTCCTTCGTGACGCGGGAGGGCGCCGAGATCGGCCGGGCGCAGGCCATGCAGGCCCAGGCGGCCCGCGTGGAGCCGACCGCGCTGATGAACCCGGTGCTGCTCAAGCCCGGCAGCGACCGCAGCAGCCAGGTGGTGCTGCTGGGCAAGCCGGTGGGCGAGATGAGCGCGCGCGGTTTCTTCGGGGGGTCCGGGCCCGCGGCGCAGCCGCAGTCAGGCGCAGTGTCCCCCGGCAAGGCGCTGCACGGGGGCCGGCAGGAGCAGTTGCTCGGCATCGTCACGGACTGCCTGGAGCAGTTGCGGGGCACGTATGACGCCGTGATCTGCGAGGGGGCGGGCAGCCCGGCCGAGATCAACCTGCGCCGGACCGACATCGTGAACATGGGCATCGCGCGGGCCGCGCGGTTCCCGGTGGTCGTCGTCGGCGACATCGACCGGGGCGGGGTCTTCGCGTCCTTCTTCGGTACGACGGCCCTGCTCTCCCCCGAGGACCAGTCGCTGATCGCGGGCTACCTGGTCAACAAGTTCCGCGGCGACGTCACCCTGCTGGAACCGGGCATGGAGATGCTGCGCGGCCTCACCGGGCGGGCCACGTACGGGGTGCTCCCCTTCCAGCACGGGCTGGGCATCGACGAGGAGGACGGCCTGCGGGTCTCCCTGCGGGGCGCGATACGGGAATCCGTGGTCGCCCCGCCCGTCGGCGAGGACGTGCTGCGGGTCGCGGTCTGCGCGGTGCCGCTGATGTCCAACTTCACGGACGTCGACGCGCTGGCGGCGGAGCCGGGCGTGGTGGTGCGGTTCGTGGACCGGGCCGAGGAACTGGCCGACGCGGACCTGGTCGTCGTCCCCGGCACCCGGGGCACGGTCAAGGCCCTGGCCTGGCTGCGCGAGCGGGGCCTGGCCGACGCGCTGGCCCGGCGGGCCGCCGAGGGCCGGCCGGTCCTGGGCATCTGCGGCGGGTTCCAGGTCCTGGGCGAACACATCGAGGACGAGGTCGAGTCGAAGGCCGGCTCCGTGCCGGGGCTCGGGCTGCTTCCCGTACGGGTCCGCTTCGAGCGGGAGAAGACCCTGGCCCGGCCCGTCGGTTCGGCGCTGGGCGAGCCCGTCGAGGGCTACGAGATCCACCACGGGGTGGCCGAGGTCCTCGGCGGCACCCCCTTCCTGGACGGGTGCCGGGTCGGCGAGGTGTGGGGCACGCACTGGCACGGCTCGCTGGAGTCGGACGGCTTCCGCCGGGCGTTCCTCCGCGAGGTCGCCGCTGCGGCCGGCCGCCGCTTCGTCCCGGCCCCGGACACGTCGTTCTCCTCCCTGCGGGAGGAGCAGCTCGACCTGCTCGGCGACCTGATCGAGGAACACGCGGACACGGACGCCCTGATGCGGCTCATCGAGGGCGGCGCCCCCGCGGGCCTCCCCTTCCTCCCCCCGGGCGCGCCATGAGCGGCGCAGCCCTGCGGGGGCCGTCCCCGAGCCGCCCTTCCACCGTTCCCCGGGGCTCCGCCCCGGACCCGCTGCCGGAGGCGCTGGATCTTGGCCGGCCGGGGCTGGATTTTCGGCGGCGTCGGCCAAGTCCGGTCTCGCCGGCGTTTGAGGCGCGGGGTCTGGGGCTCCGCCCCGGCGTCACCGCCCGCCCGCGCACAACCATCCGTACACACGCCCAAGAAGGGGCCACCGCATGAGCACGCCCTACCCGTTCACCGCCCTGGTCGGCCAGACCGACCTGCGCCTCGCGCTGCTGCTCAACGCCGTGAGTCCCGCGGTCGGCGGTGTTCTCGTGCGCGGTGAGAAGGGGACCGCCAAGTCCACCGCCGTCCGCGCCCTGTCCACCCTGCTGCCGCAGGTGGACGTGGTCCCCGGCTGCCGGTTCAGCTGCGCGCCCACCGCCCCGGACCCCGTCTGCCCCGACGGCCCCCACGAACCGGGACCGGCCGCCGCCCGGCCCGCCCGCATGGTGGAGCTGCCCGTCGGCGCCTCCGAGGACCGGCTCGTCGGCGCCCTCGACATCGAACGCGCCCTCTCCGAAGGCGTGAAGGCCTTCGAGCCCGGCCTGCTGGCCGACGCGCACCGCGGGATCCTGTACGTCGACGAGGTCAACCTGCTCCACGACCACCTCATCGACCTGCTCCTCGATGCCGCCGCGATGGGCGCCTCCTACGTCGAGCGCGAGGGCGTCTCCGTACGGCACGCCGCCCGCTTCCTCCTCGTCGGCACGATGAACCCCGAGGAGGGCGAGCTGCGCCCGCAGCTGCTCGACCGGTTCGGGCTGACCGTCGAGGTCGCCGCCTCCCGTGAGCCGCTCCAGCGGGTCGAGGTGGTCCGTCGCCGGCTCGCCTACGAGGACGACCCCGCGGGCTTCGCGGGCCGCTGGTCCGGGGACGAGGAAGAGGTGCGCGCCCGGGTGGTGGCCGCGCGGGCCCTGCTCCCGCAGGTGCGCCTCGGTGACACCTCGCTGCTGCAGATCGCCGCGACCTGCGCCGGATTCGAGGTCGACGGCATGCGCGCCGACATCGTGATGGCCCGTACCGCGACCGCGCTCGCGGCGTGGGCCGGGCGGACCGAGGTGCGCAAGGAGGACGTGCGGCAGGCCGCCCTGCTGGCGCTCCCCCACCGTCGCCGCCGCAACCCCTTCGACGCGCCCGGTCTCGACGAGGAGAAGCTGGACCGGATCCTGGACGGGTTCCCGGACGAGGAGCCGGAGCCCGAGCCGGAGCCGGAGCCTGAGGGGCCGGGCGAGGGTCCGCAGGACGACGGCCCGGACGGCGGCGGCCCCGACGGCGGGGGCGGCGTACCCCCGCAGGGCTCCGGACCGGAGGCTCCCGAGCCCGAGACCGAGCCGGAGACCCCCGACGCCCCCGCGCAGCAGCCCGAGACGCAGCCTTCCGCCCAGGAGAACGAGGCGGCGGCCGGTCCCGCCGAGCAGGCCCCCGTACGGGCCGCCGAGCCGTTCCGCACCAAGATGCTCAGCGTCCCGGGTCTCGGCGAGGGCGCGTCGGGCCGGCGTTCGCGCGCCCGCACCGCGCACGGCCGCACCACCGGCGCCCAGCGCCCCCGCGGCCAGCTGACCAAGCTGCACCTGGCGGCCACCGTCCACGCCGCCGCCCCGCACCAGAAGGCGCGCGGGCGCACCGGGCGCGGGCTGGTCGTCCGCAAGGACGATCTGCGGCAGGCGACCCGCGAGGGCCGCGAGGGCAACCTCGTCCTGTTCCTCGTCGACGCCTCCGGCTCCATGGCCGCCCGGCAGCGCATGAGCGCGGTCAAGGGCGCCGTGCTGTCCCTGCTGCTCGACGCCTACCAGCGCCGGGACAAGGTCGGCCTGATCACCTTCCGGGGGGCCTCGGCCGAACTGGCCCTGCCGCCCACCTCGAGCGTCGACGCCGCCGCGGCCCGGCTGGAGAACCTGCCGACCGGCGGTCGCACCCCGCTCGGCACCGGGCTGCTCAAGGCCCACGAAGTCCTGCGGATCGAGCGGCTGCGCGACCCGAGCCGGCGCCCGCTGCTCGTGGTCGTCACCGACGGGCGGGCCACCTCGGCCGGCGCCGTGGGCGGCCCGCACCATGTCACGCCGCGCGAGCTTTCCGCGCGCAGCGCCCGGCTGCTGGCGGCCGGCGGGGTCGCCTCCGTGGTCGTGGACTGCGAGTCGGGGCCGGTCCGGCTCGGGCTGGCCGGCGTACTGGCCGCCGATCTGGGCGGCCCGGTCGTCACCCTCGACGGGCTGCGGGCCGATTCGCTGGCCGGACTCGTCAAAAACGTACGTACCCCATCCCCGACCCTCAGGAGGGCCGCGTAATGCCGCAGGGACAGCCGTCCGTCGTTCCGGACGACGGACTCACGACGCGTCAGCGCCGCAACCGCCCGCTCGTCTTCGTCCACACCGGACCGGGCAAGGGCAAGTCGACGGCCGCCTTCGGTCTGGCGCTGCGCGCCTGGAACCAGGGCTGGCCGATCGGGGTGTTCCAGTTCGTCAAGTCGGCGAAGTGGAAGGTCGGCGAGGAGAACGCGCTGAAGGTGCTCGGTGCCTCCGGCGAGGGCGGCTCCGTCGTCTGGCACAAGATGGGCGAGGGCTGGTCCTGGGTCCAGCGCGACGCGCAGCTCGACAACGAGCAGGCCGCCAAGGAGGGCTGGGAGCAGGTCAAGCGCGATCTGGCCGCCGAGACGCACAAGCTGTACGTGCTGGACGAGTTCGCGTACCCGATGCACTGGGGCTGGATCGACGTCGACGAGGTCGTCGAGGTGCTGCGGAACCGTCCCGGCACCCAGCACGTGGTGATCACCGGGCGCAACGCACCCGAGAAGCTGGTGGAGTTCGCGGACCTCGTCACCGAGATGACCAAGGTCAAGCACCCGATGGACGCCGGCCAGAAGGGCCAGAAGGGCATCGAGTGGTGACCTCGTTCAACGTACCGAGACTGGTCATCGCCGCGCCCTCCTCCGGCAGCGGCAAGACCACCGTCGCGACGGGCCTGATGGCGGCCTTCTCGGAGCGCGGCCTCGCCGTGTCCCCGCACAAGGCCGGGCCCGACTACATCGACCCGGGCTACCACGCGCTGGCCACGGGCCGGCCGGGGCGCAACCTGGACGCCTTCATGTGCGGGCCCGACCTGGTGGCCCCGCTGTTCGCGCACGGGGCCGCCGGATGCGATCTGGCCGTCATCGAAGGCGTGATGGGGCTCTACGACGGGGCCGCGGGGCGGGGCGAACTGGCGTCGACGGCGCAGGTCGCGAAGCTGCTCCGGGCGCCGGTGGTACTGGTCGTCGACGCGTCCTCGCAGTCGCGGTCGGTGGCGGCGCTGGTGCACGGCTTCGCCTCCTTCGACCCGCAGGTGCGCCTCGGCGGCGTGATCCTGAACAAGGTCGGCTCCGACCGGCACGAGGTGATGCTGCGGGAGGCCCTGGAGGAGGCCGGGATGCCGGTGCTCGGCGTCCTGCGGCGGGCTCCGCAGGTGGCCGCGCCCTCGCGGCACCTGGGGCTGGTGCCGGTCGCCGAGCGGCGCCGGGATGCCCTCGACTCCGTGACGGCCCTGGCCGAACAGGTCCGCCAGGGGTGCGACCTGGAGGCCCTGATGGCGCTGGCCCGCACGGCCCCGCCGCTGGACTGCGAAGCCTGGGCTCCGGAACGGGCTTTGCTCCCCCACCCCGCCCCTTCCCGAAACCGGGCTCTGCCCGGACCTGGTCCTCAAACGCCGGACGGCTTGAACGATCCGGCCTCGCCGGCGTTTGAGGCGCGGGGTCTGGTGCGGGGTCCCAGCGGTGGCGCCGCACCCGTCATCGCCGTCGCCGGCGGGGCCGCGTTCACCTTCTCCTACGCCGAGCACGCGGAGCTGCTCACCGCTGCCGGAGCGGAGGTGGTCACCTTCGACCCCCTCCGGGACGAGGCGCTGCCCGAGGGAACCACCGGCCTGGTGATCGGCGGCGGGTTCCCCGAGGTGTACGCCCCGGAGCTGTCCGCGAACGAGCCGCTCCGCAAGGCCGTCGCCGCGTTCGCCGCGGCCGGCGGGCCAGTGGCCGCGGAGTGCGCGGGGCTGCTCTATCTGGCCCGTTCGCTGGACGGGAAGCCCATGTGCGGGGTGCTCGACGCCGACGCGCGGATGTCGGAGCGGCTCACGCTCGGCTACCGCGAGGCGGTCGCCGTCTCCGACAGCGTCCTCGCACCGGCCGGTACCCGGCTGCGCGGGCACGAGTTCCACCGGACCGTGATCGAGCCGGGCGCCGGGAGCACTCCGGCGTGGGGCTTCACGCATCCGGAACGCCGCGTCGAGGGCTTCGTGGTGGACGGTGTGCACGCCAGCTACCTGCACACGCACTGGGCGGCGGAGCCCTCCGTGGCCCTGCGCTTCGCCGAGGCAGCGGCAGCGGCAGCGCATCGGTGAACCGGAGACGCCCGGGGCCGTCACTCGGCCAGGCCCACGACCAGCCAGATCCCCGCCACCCCGCCCACGGTGCACATCAGGGTGGACAGCGCGGGGTGCTTGTGGTGGGCCTCGGGCAGGATCTCGGCGGCGGCCAGGTACAGCAGGACGCCGCCGAAGAAGCCGAGGTAGGCCCCGAGCGGTTCCTCCGGAAGGGTGAACAGCAAAGTGGACGCGGCGCCCACGACGGGGGCCGCCGCGTCCGCGAAGAGCATGAGCAGGGCCTTGCGCCGGTCGTTCCCGTAGAGCCGGGTCAGGGTGTACGTGTTGAACCCGTCGGCGAAGTCGTGGGTGATGACGGCCAGCGCCACGGCCACGCCCATCCCCCCGCCGACCTGGAACGCGGCGCCGAGGGCCACCCCGTCGGCGAGGCTGTGGCCGACCATGGCGGCGGCCGCCGCCAGGCCGACCTTGGGGACCCGCTCTCCGTGGTCCGGGTACCCGTCACCGTTCGCGCCCCCGTGGGAGGCCTGACGGACGGCCAGGACCCGTTCCACGCAGTGCGCGGCGAGGAACCCGCCGACGAAGAGCAGCAGGGCGAGCGGGACTCCGAACAGTTCCTCGCCGGCCGCGTGCATGGCCTCCGGGAGCAGGTCGAGGCCCACGACGCCGAGCATCAGCCCGCCGGCCAGTCCCAGCACGAGGTGGCGGCGGTCGGTGACGCGCTGCGCCGTCCATCCGCCTGCCAGGGTCATGAGGAACGCACCCAACGCCACGATCACGGCCATGTGCCCTTGCATACCGACTCCGCGCCGCCCGCGCACTTCCGCGCCCGGGTGGCGGACCACGGAAGGTTGACGGGCCGGCCGCACGCGGTGTCCCTGCCCGCGGCGTATCCGCGATCGGAGTGCACGGGCACGGAGTCCGCGAACGCGCGTACGGCACTATGCACGCACGCGGGCGCGAACACGTGCACGATCAGCACCACGAAGACGATGGCGGAGAACGGGTGAATCTGGTGGGCGAGTACGCGACGCAACTGGTCGTCGGGGTCGGTGGCCGCGCGGGCGTGTCCGTGGCGGAGGTGTGCGCGCTGGTGGAGGAGACCCTGCGCGGCGCCGGGCTGGCGTCGGAGTCGGTGACGGCCCTGGCCACCGTGGAGGGGAAGGCGCTGGAGGCGGGGATCGCGGGTGCGGCGGAACGTTTCGGCGTGCCCCTGCTGAGCTACCCCGCCGAGCGGCTGGCCTCGATCCCGGTACCGCATCCTTCGGACGCCGCCCGCGACGCCGCAGGCACCGCGTCGGTGGCGGAGGCCGCCGCGCTCGCCGGGGGCGGGGAACTCCTCGTGCCCAAGAGGCGGTCGGTGGCGGCGACCTGCGCCGTCGCCACGGCCCACACGCACGACCTGCGCCACCACGGGGACGCGGAGGTCTCGGACGGGGGCGCGGGGCTGGTCGACCTCGCGGTGAACGTACGGTCCCACACCCCGCCGCAGTGGCTGAAGGACCGGATCGCGGCTTCGCTCGACGTCCTGTCCGCCTACCCCGACGGCCGCGCCGCCCGCGCGGCCGTGGCCCTTCGCCACGGGCTGCCGGTCGAGCGGGTGCTGCTGACCGCGGGCGCCGCGGAGGCGTTCGTACTGATCGCGCGGGCGCTGGGCGCCGTACGGCCCGTGGTGGTGCATCCGCAGTTCACCGAGCCGGAGGCGGCCCTGCGCGACGCGGGGCACCAGGTGGAGCGGGTGGTGCTGCGGGCCGCGGACGGCTTCCGGCTGGACCCGGCGGCGGTGCCGGAGGAGGCCGACCTCGTGGTGGTCGGCAACCCGACCAACCCGACCTCGGTGCTGCACCCCGCGGCGACCCTGGCCGCGCTGGCCCGGCCCGGCCGGATCCTGGTGGTCGACGAGGCCTTCATGGACGCGGTCCCCGGCGAACGCGAGGCGCTGGCCGGCCGGACCGACGTGCCGGGCCTGGTGGTGCTGCGGAGCCTGACCAAGACCTGGGGCCTGGCCGGGCTGCGCATCGGCTACGTACTGGCCGAGCCCGGGGTGATCGCGAAGCTGGCGGCGGCGCAGCCGCTGTGGCCGGTGTCCACGCCCGCGCTGGTGGCGGCCGAGGCGTGCGTCTCCCCCGCGGCTCTGGCCGAGGCGGAGGCCGCGGCCCGGCAGATCGCGGTGGACCGGGAGCACCTGCTCGCGGGGCTCGCGGAGTTCGAGGAGATCTCGGTGGCCGGGACGGCGGCGGGGCCGTTCGTGCTGATCCGGGTCGAGGGCGCCGCGGAGATCCGCACCCGGCTGCGCGCGCTGGGCTTCGCCGTGCGCCGCGGCGACACCTTCCCGGGGCTGGACCGGTCCTGGCTGCGGCTGGCGGTCCGCGACCGCGCGACGACGGGCCGCCTCCTCCAGGCCCTCGACATGGCCCTCGCGGCACGCCTGACCGCGCGCTGACCCGGGCCGGCCACCCGCCCGGGCACGGGCCGACCCCACGCGCGTGGCACACCCACGCCGCCCGCGTGCCTCGCGCTGACGCACGCGCGTGGCACACCCCTGGCGCCCGCGTGCCTCGCGCCTCGTGCTGACGGCACGCCACCGTGGTGGGGCCCGCCCTGCGCGGACCTCACCCCAATGGCGCGTTTCCGCGGGTTGCGCAGGGCGGGGCTCGCACCGGTGCGCGATCATTTCCGCAGGCAACAACCATGCGACACCGGGGGTACGGGGATGAAGACAGCCGGCAAGATGGGCGCGGCCGTGGCCGGACTGGCCGTGGTGGGGGGCGCCGCCTACGGCGTGACGCACCTGGCCGGCCGGGACGGCGGCGCGGCGGCCGAACAGCGGCTCGCGGCGAAGCCGGGGGCGTCGGCGAGTCCGAGCCGCGACGCCTCGGCCCCGGCCGGAGCCACGGCCTCGGCCGTGCCCGGCGGGAAGCCGTTCACCCTCGTCGGCACCGGCGACATCATCCCGTACCCCTCGATCATCCAGCGGGCCGCCGCCGACTCCGCGGAGAAGGGCGGCTACGACTTCCGGAAGATACTCGCCGGGGTCAAGCCCATCGTCTCCGCCGCCGACCTGGCCATATGCCACCACGAGATACCGTACGGCCGGCCCGGCGGCCCCTACACCGGATTCCCCCTCTTCAAGGCCCCGCACCAACTCGCCGACGCCCTCAAGGACACGGGCTACGACAGCTGCTCGACCGCCTCGAACCACACCCTGGACGACGGGTACGACGGCCTCGTCCGCGTCCTCGACCACCTCGACCGCGTCGGCATCCGCCACGTCGGCTCGGCCCGCGGCGCCGAAGAGGCCAAGACCCCGGCCCTGCTCGAAGCCGGCGGGGCCAAGGTCGCGCAACTGGACTACACGTACGGGACGAACGGCATCCCGCTCCCCGACGGCAAGCCCTGGGCCGTGAACCTGATCGACCCGGCGCGGATCATCGCCGACGCCCGCGCCGCGCGCGCGGCCGGCGCGAACGTCGTCGTCCTCAGCGTCCACTGGGGCTCCGAGTGGCAGACCGCCCCGGACCGGCAGCAACTGGACCTGGCCCAGACGCTGACCGCCTCGCGCGGCGCGGACGGCCTCCCCGACATCGACCTGATCCTCGGCACCCACAACCACGTGCCGCAGCCGTACGAGAAGGTCAACGGCACCTGGGTCGTGTACGGCATGGGCGACCAGGTGGCCAGCTTCTACGAGGCCGCCAAGGCCCGCGGCAACATGGCCTCGATCCCCCGCTTCACCTTCGCCCCGGCGGCCGGCCGTCCGGGCCGCTGGGAGGTGGTGAAGGCCGAGTACCTCACCCAGTTCTCGGACATGCGGCCGCCGTTCCGCGTCGTCTGCACCTCCTGCGCGGCAGCCGCCTCCTCCGCCGACGGCACGTACGCCGCCGCCGACCGCGAGGTGACGAAGGCCGTCATGTCACGCGGCGCCGGGGCCCAGGGGCTGACGCGCGCGACGGAGTAGGGACGGTGCCGGCCCGGTCGGGCCCGGCGCCCGGCCGGGCCGTCCCGGGCCGGAAGGACACGCGCCGGGCCTACGAGGCCCTGCCCCGCCGGGTCACGACCAGCGCGGCGGCGCCGAAGCCGAGCAGGAGCAGCGCTCCGCCCGTCACGAACGGGGTGAGCGAGCCGCCTCCCGTCTCGGCGAGGTCGGGCTGGGTCCCGGAGCCGCCCGCGGTCCCCGTCTGGGGCTTGATGTCGGGCAGCGTCGAAGCACTGGCGCTGGGGGCGGGGGCGGCCGGGGATTCGCAGCGGGCCTCGGCGAGCACGATCTCCCCCTCGACCTGGGCGACGTTCAGGTCGAGCGGGTTCACCGACACCTTGAGCCGCAGCGCGGCCGCGGCGGCCGTGGTGGAGGTGGTCTCGGCCGCGGAGAGTTCCAGGCTCACCAGGCCGACCTTGGGGACCTCGACCTTGGTGGGGCCGCCCGCCGAGAGGGTGACCTTCTTGCCCAGGACGGTCACGGTGCCCAGGACGTTGGAGGTGGCGACCGGCTTCTTTCCCGCCTCGCAGACGGCCTTGGAGCTGACCTTCTCGACCTGGATCAGGGACAGCAGGGGCAGGCCCGGCACGTGGACCCGGGCCTTGGCCAGGTTGGCCTCCGCCTCGGCGCGGCCGGGGTCGGCGGTGGCCTTGGAGGTGGCGACGTCGGCGCGCAGGATGCGCACCGGCCGCCCTCCGTCGACCCCGTCGAGGGTGACGGTCAGCGCCGTCTTCTCGGCGTCCGCCGGGGCGCTGACCTCGTTGAGGGTCGCCTTCAGCGGGACGTGCACGGTCTTGTTGAGCAGGCCCACGTCCAGCGTGGTGCGCAGGACGACGGCGCTCGCCTTGCCCTTCCCCGGGTGGGATCCGGCGGAGCCGGCGGAGCCGGTGGCGAAGGCGGGCGGGGCGGTGAGCAGGGCAACCGCTCCCGTGGCGACGAGCGCGGCCACGGGCATGCGGAAGGTGTTGCTGTTCAAGGTGGTGGAACCCCCAGGGAGATGGGAGCCGTCGCGCCGCCAATGGGGGACATTGCGCGCGCCGACGGCCTCGACCCCGGAATCTTTACGCACTGAGAGTGAACGGGAGTGAACCCGGCGTGAGTTCACCCCAAAGGGTGGTTTCCAGGCATAGGTTCGAATACATGCGCCTCACCCGGAACGGGAGTTCCCTCTCATCCCGGGAATCTCTCCCTCCGGGGTCCGAGCCGGGCGTACACAACGACCGCCCGGCCGCCGACGTCACGCCCCGTCAACTCCCGCACTCCGCACGCTCCCCCACCCGGAGACGCCCGCGCCCGTTCACCCCCGCAGCCCTCAGGCCACCACCCTGCCGTTCACCACCACCCGCTGCGGCGCCGCCAGTGCCCGTACGTCGGCCCGGGGATCGGCCTCGTAGACCACCAGGTCGGCCGGCGCCCCCTCCGTCAGGCCGGGCCTGCCGAGCCACTCGCGCGCACCCCAGGCCGTCGCCGAGAGGGCCTGAAGCGGCGGGATCCCGGCCTTGACGAGCTCGCCGACCTCGGCCGCGACCAGGCCGTGCGGCAGGGAACCCCCGGCGTCCGTGCCGACGTAGACCCCGATGCCCGCGTCGTAGGCGGCGCGGACGGTGTCGTAGCGCCGCTCGTGCAGCCGGCGCATGTGCGCAGACCACCGCGGGAACTTCGCCTCGCCTCCCGCGGCCATCTTCGGGAAGGTCGCGATGTTCACGAGGGTCGGGACGATGGCCACCCCGCGCTCCGCGAACAGCGGGATGGTGTCCTCGGTCAGACCCGTGGCGTGCTCGATGCAGTCGATGCCCGCCTCGACCAGGTCCCGCAGGGAGTCCTCGGCGAAGCAGTGCGCGGTGACGCGCGCCCCGAGGCGGTGGGCCTCGGTGATGGCGGCCTCGACCTCGGCGCGCGGCCAGCAGGCGGTCAGGTCCCCTGCCTCGCGGTCGATCCAGTCCCCGACCAGCTTGACCCAGCCGTCGCCGCGCCGCGCCTCGCGGCCGACGTACTCGACGAGGTCGGCGGGCTCGATCTCGTGGGCGAAGTTGCGGATGTAGCGGCGGGTGCGGGCGATGTGCCGGCCCGCCCGGATGACCTTCGGCAGGTCCTCGCGGCCGTCGATCCAGCGGGTGTCGGACGGGGATCCGGCATCGCGGATGAGGAGGGTGCCGGCGTCCCGGTCGGTCAGGGCCTGCAGCTCGGCGGTGTCCGCGTCCACCGGCCCGTGGGCGTCGAGCCCCACGTGGCAGTGCGCGTCGACCAGTCCGGGCAGCACCCACCCGCTGACCTCGGTGATCTCCCGGGCGCCGCGCGGACGCTCGTAGGAGATCCTGCCGCCGACCACCCAGAGCTCGTCGCGAACCTCCTCGGGCCCGACCAGTACCCGCCCCTTGACGTGCAGCAGCCCCGAACTCGCGCTGTCACCGTTGACCTCGTCGCTCATGGCGGCACTCTATGCGCGGGCTCGGTAGGCTCTCCAGGTCGGTCCGGACGTATCCGGACGAACGGCCCAGGACCGGAAGAGAAGAGCGGTCCCGGACCGAGAGCGACCCCAGACCCCAGACCCCAGACTCCAGACCGAGAGAACGAAGAGAGCGGCGCCGTGACCCACCCCCTCCTGGACCTTCCGCCCCTGACCGCCGCGCGCTTCGCGTCGATCGAGCGGGGGGTCGCGGAGCTGCTCGGGACCCGGGCCGACGTTGTGATCACCCAGGGCGAGGCCCTGCTGCCGCTGGAGGGGTGCATCCGGTCGGGCGCACGACCCGGTTCGACCGCGCTGAACGTGGTGACCGGCCCCTACGGGACCACCTTCGGCAACTGGCTGCGCGACTGCGGGGCGAGCGTCGTGGACCTGGAGGTCCCCTTCGACACGGCCGTGTCCGCCGACCGGGTGGACCGGGTCCTGTCGGAGCACCCGGAGATCGACTTCGTCTCCCTGGTCCACGCGGAGGCGGCCACCGGGAACACCAACCCGGTGGCGGAGATCGGCGAGGCCGTACGGGCCCACGGGGCGCTGTTCATGCTGGACGCGGTGGCCTCGGTGGGTGCTGAGCCGCTGCTGCCGGACGCGTGGGGCGTGGACCTGTGCGTGATCGGCGCGCAGAAGGCGATGGGCGGACCGGCGGGCGTCTCCGCGGTGTCGGTGTCCGACCGCGCCTGGGCCCGCTTCGCCGAGAACCCCTCGGCGCCCCGCCGCTCCTACCTCTCCCTGCTGGACTGGAAGGAGCGCTGGATCGACGGCGGGCGCAAGGCGCTGCCGCACGCGCCCGCGCAGCTGGAGATGCTGGCGCTGGAGGCCTGCCTGGACCGGATCGCGGCCGAGGGCCTGCGGTCGGTGACGGCCCGCCACGCGGCCGCCGCGGCGGCGACCCGCGCGGGCGCGGTGGCGCTGGGGCTCGCCCCGTACGTCGGGCGGGAAGCGGCGGCGGCCCCGGTGGCCACCACCCTGCGGGTCCCGGAGGCCTCCCTGGTGGTGGCGAAGGCCCTGGCTGCGGATCCGGCGGCCCCCCTGGCGGCGGGCGGCGGCGCGCTGGCCGGGGAGATGGTCCGGGTCAACCACTACGGCACGGCGGCCTCCCCGGACGCCGTCGGCGCCGGCCTGACGGCCCTGGCCGCGGCCCTGTCGGTGGACCCGGCCGGTGCTCTCGCGGCGGCCGGCTCGGCCTGGTCGGCGGCCTGGCCGCAGGGCCTGCCCTCCGCCTGAGCCGGTCAGCCCTCCAGGAGGTTCAGCAGCCGGTCGACGTCCGCCTCGGTGTTGTAGAGGTGGAAGGAGGCCCGCAAGGTTCCCGCGCGGGCGGAGGTGGAGATGCCCGCGGCGAGCAGGGCGCTCTGCCGGTCGGCCAGGCCCGGCACCGAGACGATCGGGGATCGGCCCGGGACGGGCTCGTGGCCCAGGCGGGCGAGGCCCGCGCGGTAGCGGGCGGCCAGGGCGGTGTCGTGGGCGTGGACGGCATCGATGCCGATCCGCTCCAGCAGGGCCAGCGAGGGCTCGGCGGCGTGGTAGGCCAGGAAGGCCGGGGACTCGTCGAAGCGCCGGGCCCCGCGGGCCAGTTCCCGCAGCGGGCCGTAGATGGCGTCCCACATGTCGGCGAGCGCCACCCAGCCGGCGTGCAGCGGGGTCAGGGAGTCCTGGGCCTCCTGCGAGACCGTGAGGTAGGAGACCCCGCGCGAGGCGAGCAGCCACTTGTACCCGGCGGTGACCGTGTAGTCGTAGGGGCTCGCGTCGAAGGGCAGCCAGCCCGCCGCCTGCGAGGCGTCGACCAGCATCCGCGCCCCGTGCGCGGCGGTCGCCGCGCGGACGGCCGCCAGGTCCGCCGTACGCCCGTCGGCGGACTGTACGGCGCTCAGCGCGACCAGTGCGGTGTCCGGGCCGACGGCTTCGGCGAGGGACTCCAGCGGGGCGAAGCGGACCTTCAGGTCGTCGCGGACCGCGAAGGGGTTGATCACGGAGGCGAACTCCCCCTCCGGGCACAGGACTTCGGATCCGGCCGGGACGGAGGCGGAGACCAGGCCGACATGGGTGGAGACGGCCGAGCCGAGGGCCACGCGGTCCGCACCGACCCCGACGAGGCGGGCGAACGACTCACGGACCCGTTCGACGCGGCCGAAGTCACCGAAGCCTTCCGGGAGTCCGGCCCCTGCCGCCTCCGCGAGCCGCCGCACCTCGGCGACGGCGGCTCGCGGGAGGATCCCGTAGTTGGCGGTGTTGAGATACGTGATGGAGTGCGCGAACTCGTCACGGACGGCCTCGGGCGCAGATAGGTCCATGCCTTCACTCTGCGCCAGAACCATCACAAAGTCTATTGACGAGTTTTACACTCCACACCAAAGGGTTACTTATGACGGTGTCTTACGGGCGCGGCACCGCGCACGCGCCGTCGGGCTCGCACGCCTCGCCCTCGGGTGCGGCGGGCGCGAGGACCTCGCGGCCGGCCCAGGCCTGCTCCAGGGCCTGCGTGAACACCTCGGCGGGCTGACCCCCGGAGATCCCGAGGCGGCGGTCGAGCACGAAGAACGGTACGGCGTTCGCGCCCAGCTCGGACGCTTCGCGCTCGTCGGCCCGCACCTCGGCGGCGTACGCCGACTCGTCCGCCAGCACCGCGCGGGCCTCCCCCTCGTCCAGGCCGGCCTCGACGGCGAGCGCGACGAGCACCTCCGGGTCGAAGACGGAGCGCTCCTCGCCGAAGTTGGCGCGGTAGGCGAGGTCGAGCAGCTCCTCCTGGCGGCCGCGGTCGGCGGCCAGGTGCAGCAGGCGGTGGATGTCGAAGGTGTTGCCGTGGTCACGGCCCTCGGTGCGGTACGTCAGCCCCTCGGCGCGGGCGCTCGCGGCGACGTGCTCCTCCATGCCGCGGGCCTCCTCGAGGGTGCGGCCGTACTTCTTGGCCAGCATCTCCACGACGGGTGCCACCTGGCCCTTCGGGCCGTTCGGGTCGAGCTCGAAGGAGCGGTAGACCACCTCGACCTCCTCGCGGTGTGCGAAGCCGGCCAGCCCCTTGGCGAACCGGGCCTTGCCGATGTAGCACCACGGGCAGGCGATGTCGCTCCAGATCTCGACGCGCATGTTCCTTCTTCCCTCCACGGAATCAACTGTTCCGTGTTCAACCATCTGCCTCTGCGTCTCATTCCCCGGACGGGTCATTCTCCGGCCGGGCCATTCTCCGGCCGGGTCATCCCCCGGACGGGTCCCCGGTCGTGTCCACCGTGAGCCACAGGATGCGGTGGGAGCCCGCGTCCCGGGCGCCGACGGGGTCCGGGAGCCAGCCGTGGGCGGCGTAGAAGGCCTGGGCCCGGAGGTTGTGCTCGTAGACCTCCAGGCGGACCCTGCGGACGCCCGCGCGGCGCCATGCGTCGAGGCATGCGCCGTGCAGGGCCGCCCCGGTGCCGCGGCGCCAGTGGACGGGGTCCACGTGCAGCTGGGTGAGGGTGGTCTCGCCGGCGGCGGTGCGGAAGGCCGCCACCCCGGTGAGCTCGCCGCCGCTCTCGGCGCAGAGCACCCCGCCGTCCGCCGGGGCACGGGCCACCGCCCGGGACCAGCCCTCGCGGGTGCGCGCCAGTTCGGCGGCGCCGCCGTAGACCTCCTCGGGTATCCGGCCCCGGTAGTAGGTGGCCCGGGCCCGGGTGTGGAGGGCGGCGATGGCGTCGAGGTCTTCGGGCTGCGCGGTCCTGATCATGGGAAGGAGAACGCGCCGGGAATCCTGCCGGTTCCCGGCGCGCTCCACGGGCTACTTCTTCAGCCAGGCCTGCATCATCTTCTGCGCCACCGGGGCGGCCAGCCTGCCGCCGGCGATCTCGGAGCGGTCCGTGTCCGAGTTCTCGATGACCACGGTGACCGCGATCTGCTTGCCGTTCATCTTTCCGTACGTGGTGTACCAGGCCAGCGGCGACAGGCTGTTGCCCACGCCGCGCTGGGCGGTACCGGTCTTGGCGCCCGATTCGACGCCCGGGATCTGGACGTTCTTGCCGCCGCCCTCGGTGGCGACCGTCCGCATGGCGTCCTGGACCATCGAGGCGGTCTTCGCGCTCATCACCTGCTCGGACTTCGGGTCCTTGAAGCTCTCCAGCACGTTGCCGTTGGAGTCGGTGACCTCGGAGACCATGTGGGGGGAGACCAGCTTCCCGCCGTTCTCGATCGCGGCCGTCACCATGGCCATCTGGAGCGGGGTGGCCTGGACGTCGAACTGCCCGATACCGGTCTGGGCTACCTGGTCGACGGACATCTTCTTCGTCGGGTACTTGCTGGACGGGGTGGTCCACACAGGGGTCTTCTGCACCACGTTGAAGCCGAGCTTCTCCGCCATGGCACGCATCTTGTCCTGGCCGAGCTCGTGGGCGAACTCCGCGAAGACGTTGTTGCAGGACAGCTTGAGCGCGACCCGGGGGGAAACGTTGTTGCAGAGCGAGTCGTCCACCTCGCTGCGCAGCTTGGTCCTCGTCCCGGGAATCGTGTAGTCGCCGGGAACCGAGGTCGGCGTGTCGATGTTCGTGACGAGGCCGTTCTCGATGGCCGCGGCGAGGGTGACCAGCTTGAAGGTGGAGCCCGGCGCCTGCGGCTTGCGCAGGGCGGTGTTCTCCATGGCCTTGCCCTTGTCGGCGCTGAGCGCCTCCCAGGCCTTCTGCTCCGCCTCGCCGGCGCCGGCGATGGTGCCCGGGTCGAAGGACGGGTTGTTCACGACGGCCAGGATCTCTCCCGTCACCGGGTCCATGGCCACGGCCGAGCCCTGCTTGCCCTTGAGGGCGTCGTAGCCGGCCTTCTGGACGTCCTTGTCGATCGTGGTCAGGACGTTGCCCGGGGCGGCCCGCTTGTTGGTGAGCGTGTCCATGATCGTCTTGAGTCGGTTGTCGGTGCCGTTGAGGATGTTCTTGTAGACGCCCTCCAGCATGCTCGACCCGAAGGCCTGGGAGCTGTAGCCGGTGATCGGCGCGTACAGCGGTCCGTCCGTGTAGGTCCGCTTGTACCGGAAGTCCTTGCCGCCCGTGTCCTTGGAGCCGGTGATCGCCTCCCCGCCCACGATGATGTTCCCCAGCGGGTTCTCGTACTTCCCGATGAGGTTGCGCCGGTTGTTGGTGTCGTCTGCGAGGGCCTGGCCTTGGTACGCCTGCACCCAGGTGACCCGCACCAAAAGGGCAAGCACCAGAAGCAGACAGAAGACCGACGCACGCCTGATCGTCTTGTTCATCCCCCAGAAGGACGTCCCGGCCGCCCCGGCCGTTCCGCTCTGCCCCGATTGTGGCGGAGTTCTCAGCCTTTCTTCATGGGGAAGCCTCCCTCGTACGCCGCGATGACCGCCTGGGTCCGGTCCCGGGAGCCGGTCTTCGCCAGGACCGCGGCCACGTGCGTCTTGACCGTCTGCGGGCCGACTCCGAGCCGCTCGCTCACCTCGTGGTTGGAGAGCCCGGTGGCCATCAGGCGCAGTACGTCGGCCTCCCGGTCGGTGAGCCGGGCGACCCAGGGCGCGGCGGCCGGGCCGGCCCCGGCCGGGGTGTGGGCGGCGGCCAGGGTGCGGACGGCCGCCGGGAAGAGCAGCGAGTCCCCGCGGGCCACGAGCCGGACCGCGGCGGTCAGCTCGTCGGGGTCGGCCCGCTTGAGGAGGAACCCGGCGGCTCCCGCGCGCAGCGCCCCGTACACGTAGGCGTCGTTCTCGAAGGTGGTGACCACCACGATCCGGGGCGGCTCGGCCATGGTGGCGAGGATCCGCTCGGTGGCACGGATGCCGTCGATCTCCGGCATCCGCACGTCCATCAGCACCACGTCGGGGGAGAGCGCCCGGACCACGGCCACGGCCTCGGCTCCGGTGGCCGCCTCCCCCACGACCTCCAGGTCGGGCTCGGCGTCGAGGATGACCCGCAGGGCCGTGCGGACCATCCGCTCGTCGTCGGCCACGACCAGGCGCAGCGGCGGGCGGGCCGGCGCGGTTGCCTCCGGGCCCGCCGGCGGGATCGACCGCGCAATCGGCTGCGGGTTCGTCCCCGTCATCGGGCGCCCTCACCGAGCGGGAGGACGGCCCGCAGTCGCCACCGGCCCTCGTGCGGCCCGGACTCGACCCGCCCGCCGAGCAGCGAGGCCCGCTCGGCTGCGCCGTGCAGCCCCCGGCCCCCGGTGGTGCGGGCCCCCGGAGCGGCCGCCGCATCGTTCGTCATGGTGATCTCCAGTTCCTCGTATCCGCCGCGCGCCTCGTACCCGCCGCGGTCCTCGTACCCGCCGCGGTCCTCGCGCCCACCCGGCTCCCCGTGTCCGCCGCGGACCCGTACGAGGATCCGCAGGTCGACCGGGCCCGTCCCGTGCCGCAGCGCGTTGCTCAGCCCCTCCTGCACGATCCGGTACGCCTCGCGGGAGGCGATCGCCGGAAGCCACCCCCAGCTCCCGGCCGGTCCCGGGTCCTGGCGGGCGGTGATCGGGGTCCCGGAGGCCCGGCTGCGGGCCAGCAGCCCGTCGAGGTCGGCGGCGAGCGTCGGAGCGGCGGGCAGCCCGGCGCCTCCGGCGCCCGCCCCGTCGCCCTCGCGCAGCAGGCCGAGGACGGCGTCCAGCTCCCCCACCGTGCGCCGGGTGGTGTCCTCGATCGCGGCGAGCGCCTCCCGTACGAAGCCGGGGTCGCTGTCGAGCACCCGCCGGGCGGCGCTCGCCTGGAGGGTGACCGCGCTCAGGGCGTGCCCGACGGCGTCGTGCAGTTCCCGGGCGAGCCGGTTGCGCACGACCAGGTCCGCGGCGCGCTCCTCGGCGGCCGCCAGCCGGTCCGCCGCCGTGGGCCCGAGCAGTACGGGTGCCAGCCGGGCCAGCAGTGCCCCCGCTCCGGCGGCGCACAGGACGAGCCCGGCCAGCAGCCCGATCCCGAGCAGCGGGGCCACGTACGGCTGAGCCGGCGCGCCCGGCCAGCCGAGCCCGGTCGGCAGCTCCCGCAGCGCGCTGACGAACGGCAGGGCGAGCAGCACCACCGCCATGGGCGGTACCGCCAGGGTCATCCCGCTGACCAAAGCTCCGAGCCCCAGGTGAAGGGTCCACCAGGCCGAGGCCCGGCCCCGGGCCGCCCAGCTCCGGGCCGGCCCCTCGGCGAACCGCTCCCCCGGTACCCCGCACAGGGCCCTGGCCGCGGCCACCGACATCGGCCGGACCAGTGCGAACAGCCCGGTCGCGGCGACGAGCGGCAGGGAGACGGCGTAGGCCGCGAAGCTGAGCGGCAGGGAGTTGAGCGCGTTGACCCCGCCGTCGACCGCTCCGACCACCACCTGCGTCAGCAGGAAGTACGGCATCAGAAGGGCGCCACCGAGGACCAGGTGCACCCAGCGCAGCCGCCCCTGCCTCACACTCCCCCGCCTCGCACTCCACCGGTTCGTGCGTATCCCGCGCGGCCACATCCGCGTCCCCTGCCGCTGCTCCACCCGGGCCCCCTCAGACCGCCCGGCGGCCGGCCAGGAACCGCCCCATGACGGCAGTTGCGAGGAGAGCGGTGATCATTTGGCCAGCGTAGATCAGGTAGGTCGCCGTGGTGGTCTGTTCGTCCGGGCCCGGTTCCCCGCCCGTGAGGGCGGTCAGCATCCACATCCCCCAGCAGAGGGTCGCCGCGGACCCGGTCCACGCGACGGCCAGCAGCCACCCCGCCGGCCTGGCCCCGCCCCTGGCGAGCAGCACCGCCCCCGCTCCGGCGGTCAGCGCGCATATCCCGTGGACGGCGGAGCCCACGCCGGTGTCCGAGGAGTACTGCGCGATCTGCGCCGCGTTGTGCCCGGCCGTGCCGCCGAAGGCCCAGTAGAAGTGCACCGTGGAGACGACCACGGCCAGTGCCGCCGCGGCTCCCGCCACCACCCCCGTGGGGGACGGGAGCCTCCCCCAGACTCCGTCCGGGGGGACCCCCGGACCGAGGGGGCCCCGCCAGAGCCGGCCCCAGCGCTCCCGCGCATAGGGCACGAACAGGGCGGCCAGGACTATCGCCTGGACGATGAAGCCCGAATAGACGACGTGGAAGACCCAGGGGTCGAGGAAGGGCTCCTTGGCCGCCTCCTCGGCCGCGTCCGGTCCCAGACCCAGTGCTCTCAGGAGGAGTTGGCCGGGGAATCCGAGCACGATGGGTGTGAGCAGGCCGGTGGCGACGAAGGCCGGGACGGTCAGCAGCCAGGCCGGCACCCGCATGCCCCAGGGTCTGGTGAGCACCAGGACGAGCACGATCACGGCGGCGTCCATGACCACCGTGACGGCGTTCGCCACGGTGAGGAACAGCGGGGCCTCCAGCAGGGCGCTGCCCGCCGGTATCCCGAGGTGACTCCCGGCCAGCCAGGCCGTCTTCAGCGTCAGATAGGGGAGGGTGGCGACGATGCCCACCGCGGCCAGGACCTTGCGTCCGGCCCCCGGCCGGGGGGAGGACGGCTGTGCTTCTGCGTGCGCCGGTCGTGGTGACCGCTGCGGATGAACGGCTCGTGTGGTCATGACCCAACGGTCCCGCGTCCCTCGCGCCGCCACCTCCCCCTTGAAGGGGAACCGCCTCCCCCACCCGGGGGAGGAACCGGGCCGTCCACCGCACCACCCGTGGCGGCCACACCACATCGTCCGCCGCACCACCTGTGGCGACCTCACCACACCGACCGCCGCACCACCCCGCGGCTACATCCGCCGCGTCACCACCGACAGCCGGTCGCGCGCCGCGAACAGCGCCGCCTTGATGCCCCGTTCGTGTCCCGGCGTCAGCCGCGCCACCGGCACCGAACAGCTCACCGCGTCCCGCGCCGGCGTGCGGTACGGCACCGCCACCCCGAAGCAGCGCAGTCCGAGCGTGTTCTCCTCCCGGTCCACCGCGTACCCCTGCTCCCGGACCAGTGCCAGGTCCTCGATGAGCCGTTCCCGGTCGGTGATGGTGTGCTCGGTGACGGCTTCGAGCCGCCGCGGCAGCAGTGCGCGTACCTCTTCGTCCGTGTGCGTGGCCAGCAGCGCCTTGCCGAGCGCCGTCGAGTGCACCGGCAGCCGCCGCCCGACGCGGGTGAAGGGCCGCAGGTAGTGCTGGGACTGCCGGGTCGCCAGGTAGACCACGCTCGTCCCGTCCATGCGGGCCAGGTGGATCGTCTCGGTCGTGTCGTCGGAGAGCCGGTCCAGCGTGGGCCGGGCCGCCGCGACCACCTCGTCCCCGTCGATGTAGGAGCTGCCGACGAGCAGCGCCCGTACGCCGATGCCGTACCGCGTGCCCGTCGCGTCCGTCTCCACCCAGCCCAGGTTCACCAGGGTGCGCAGCAGCATGTAGAGGCTGGATTTGGGCAGGGAGAGGTCGTTCTGGATGTCGGCGAGGCTGTGCAGCCCCGGCCGGGAGGCGAAGTGTTCCAGCAACAGGACCGTGCGTACCGCCGATTTGACGGCCGCCGGCGCTCCCGAGCCCCCCGACTCAGCTGTGGTGGTCATCCGCCTTCGTGCCCCTCTGTCTCTTACTGTCACTTGTCAACCCGGAAGACACGGAAATAGAGTCCACGATGGATGTGATCATTCATCCAACGGAACAGCGTTCACAATACTGAACGCATCCGCGCGGGTCAGCGTAGATCCAGGAGGCAGTTCGCCATGGCAGCAACACCAGTCTGGAGTGTGGACCCCCGCACCGGGAAGCACCGCGAGCAGGTTGCGGTGGAGGCCACACCCCGGGAGGTGGACGAAGCCGTGGCCGCGGCCCACGCCGCCCGCGGCTCGCTGGCCGACGCCGCGCGGCGCGCCGCCTTCCTGCGGGCCGCCGCCGACCTGCTCGACGAGGCGGCCTCCCACGTCATCGAGGCCGCCGACGCCGAGACGGCGCTCGGCCCCGGCCGGCTCACCGGCGAGCTCGCCCGCACCACGGGCCAGTTCCGCGCCTTCGCCGACGCCGTGGACGAGGGCTCCTACCTCGACGTCCGCATCGACCGCGCCGATCCCACCACCGCCCCGCCCCGCCCCGAACTGCGCCGCTACAAGGTGCCGCTGGGCGTGGTCGCGGTGTACGCCGCCTCCAACTTCCCCCTGGCCTTCTCGGTGCCCGGCGGCGACACCGCCAGCGCGCTGGCCGCGGGCTGCCCCGTCGTGGTCAAGGCCCACCCCGACCACCCGGCCACCTCCGAGCTGTGCGCCTCGCTGCTGCGCCGGGCCGCCGTGGCCGCCGGGCTGCCGGCCGAGGTCGTCGCCGTGGTCCACGGTTTCGACGCCGGCCTGGAGCTGATCCGCCACCCGCTGGTCACCGCCGCCGGGTTCACCGGGTCCATCCGGGGCGGGCGGGCCCTGTTCGACGCCGCCGCCGCGCGACCCGTACCGATCCCCTTCCACGGGGAACTGGGCTCCCTGAACCCGGTCGTGGTCACCCCGGCCGCCGCCGCCGAACGCGCCGAGGAGATCGGCGGCGGGCTGGCCGGCTCGGTCACGCTCGGCGTCGGCCAGTTCTGCGTCAAGCCCGGCCTGGTCCTCGTCCCCGAGGGCGCGGACGGGGACCGGCTCGCGGGTGCGCTGACGAAGGCTCTCGGCGAGACCGAGCCCGGGGTGCTCCTCGACCACCGGATGCGGGAGAACTTCGTCGCCGGGGTCCGCGAACGCGCGGCGCTGCCCGGGGTCGACGCGCCCGTCACCCCCGGCTCCGGCGGCGAGCACACCGTCGGCGCGGGCTACCTGAGCGTGCCGGCGCGGACCCTGCTGGAGGGCGGGCCCTACGAGGTGCTCCTGGAGGAGTGCTTCGGCCCCGTCACCGTGCTGGCCCGGTACGCCGGTCAGGACGAGGCCGCCGCCGTGCTCGGGCGGCTCTCCGGGAACCTCACCGCGACCCTGCAGCTGTCGGCCGCCGAGGCGGACGGCGGCCCGGGTCCGGCGGCGGAGCTGATCTCCCAGGTCACGACGCTGGCGGGCCGGGTCGTGGTCAACGGCTGGCCGACCGGTGTGGCGGTGGCCCCGGCCCAGCACCACGGCGGCCCCTACCCGGCGGCCACCTCCCACTCCACCTCGGTCGGCGGCACCGCGATCGAGCGCTGGCTGCGCCCGGTGGCCTACCAGTCGGTGCCGGACGCCCTGCTCCCGGCGGAACTCCGCGAGGCCAACCCCCTTGACCTCCCGCGACGGGTCACGGGAGGCCGGTAGCCATCGGGGCCGCGGCGGGGTCAGGCGCTCAGGACCCGGGCCTTCTCCGCCGCGAACTCCTCGTCGGTGAGCAGGCCCTGGGCCTTCAGCTCGGCCAGCGCGGTGAGCCGGCCGACTCGGTCGACCGCGGGAGCCGGCGCGGCGGCCGGCTGCTGGGCCTGCTGCGCCTGCTGCCAGGCCTGCTGCTGGGCCTGCTGCTGCGCGGCCGCCTGGGCAGCCGCCTGGTTGACGAGGGCCTGCTGCTCGGCGTCCGCCGCCGCCTGCTGCTGCGCGCTGCGCTCGGCCTGGCCGCGCTGCATCCTGCCGGAGACCGCCGTGGCCGTTCCGGCCACCACCGCGGTGCGGGCCATCGCGCCCAGCAGACCCGGGCGCCCCATGCGTCGACGCATGACTCTCCTCCCTACTTCTCGGTCAGTGCGGCGACGGCTCGTTCGACGCCGTCCCGTGGAATGCGTTCCATGAAGAGCACCCGGCCGTCGGACTCCCGTACGGCCGAGGCCAGGCGCGCGGCCCAGGCGTTCTCCCACACCACCACGAGCGCGGAGGACTCCGGGGCGAGGCCCTGCGCCACGGTCTCCAGGTCCTCGTCGCTCAGCAGGTCGAACTCCTCGCCGAGGACCCGCTCGAACTGATCGGCCACCTCGGAGTCTGCGAGCTCCACCACGGACACCGCGCCGTCCCGGTCCTTGCGGACGAACGTGAGGTCGAGGATGCGCACGACCCCGCTCTCCTGGAGCTCGCGCAGGGCCGGGGCGACATCGCCGTTGAACCGATTGCCGTCGAAGGCGACCACGGCGACGTCCACCGGGCCGATCGATTCGGCCGTAAGAGCTGCACCAGAAGGCATGAGCAAACCTCTTCCGTAGCGCATGAAATCGCCTCAAAAAGGATCTTACTCGGCGGGGCTGACACCGCATCGCGAGGCGGGTCGAGGAATTGCGTTGCAGGCCGCCGCCCGGGGACGGCACCCTCGGCGCATGCCGAAACCTCACGGATTCTCGTACGAACAGCGGGGCGACCAGAGCGTCGTCATCACCCACCAGGGCCGGTCCGCGGCCACTCTCCGGGGCGGGCGGGCCACCGCGTTCCTCGCCGAGGTCGAAGCCGGTGACGCCCAGCTCGTCATGGCGCGCTGGACCGGCTCCTACAAGTTCGGCAACGAGCGGACCGCCAGGAACCACCCCCGCAACCGGGGCCGGGTCTGAGGCACGTGTGGGGTGCGGGTGAAGAACCGGGAAACGGGGTGAAAGTAAGGGAACGGCAAAGCCACCTCGGTCGTTCTCCCGGCATGACCGCTATGACCCCTGGTTCCAACCTGCCGCTCAATGCCGTCCGCGTGACGGTCGACGTGGCTGCCCCGGTGCGGCTCGACGTGTCCGCGCTGCTCCTCGCCGCCGACGGCAAGGTGCGTTCCGACGCCGATTTCATCTTCTTCAACCAGCCGTCCGGCCCCGGCGTCACCTACCGCTCGGGCGGCGGCACGGCGCCGGACTCGATCACCGTGGACACCGGTTCGGTACCGCCCGGCATCGAGCGGATCGTCATCACCGCCAGCCCGGACGCCGCGGGCCAGACCTTCCAGGGCATCGAGCCCACCGCCACCGTCCGGGACGCCGGCAGCGGAGCGGTGATCTCCGCTTTCACCCCGCCGCAGCTCGGCACGGAGACCGCCCTGGTGGTCGTCGAGGTCTACCAGCGCGGCGGCGTGTGGAAGGTGCGCGCGGTCGGCCAGGGGTACGCGAACGGCCTCGCCGGCATCGCGACCGACTTCGGCGTCTCGGTGGAGGACGAGCCGGCTCCGGCGGCCGCCGCCCCGGCCCCCGTCGCCCCGCCCGCGCCCCCGGCTCCCCCGTCGCCGCCCACGTACGCGGCCTCGCCCTGGCTCACCAGCGGCGCACCCGGGGCGACCCCGGCACCCGCACCGGTCGCCCCCGCACCGGTCCCCCCCGCACCGGTCGCGGCCGCCGCACCCGGCGCCGGGAAGATCAACCTCGACAAGGGCCGCGTCAGCCTCCAGAAGAACCAGACCGTATCCCTGGTCAAGGGCGGCCGCCCGCTGCTCTCCCAGGTCAAGATGGGCCTCGGCTGGGAGCCCGCCTTCCGCGGCCGGGACATCGACCTGGACGCCTCGGTCATCGCGTACGGCCCGCAGCGCAACCACATCGACAGCTGCTACTTCGGCAAGCTGTCCATCCTGGGCGGCTCGGTCAAGCACTCGGGCGACAACCTGACCGGCGAGGGCGCGGGCGACGACGAGGTGATCGTCGTGGACCTCGGCCGGCTGCCCGCGGAGGCGACGGGCCTCGTCTTCACCGTCAACTCCTTCTCCGGCCAGAAGTTCACCGAGGTGGCCAAGGCCTACTGCCGCCTCATCGACGCCGCCACCAACGAGGAGCTGGTCCGCTTCGACCTCACCAGCGCCGAGCCGCAGACCGGCGTGATGATGGCCAAGCTCATCAAGCAGTTCTCCGGCGAATGGGAGATGACGGCCATGGGCGAGTTTGTGAAGTCGCGCACAGTGCGGGGCATGGTCAAACCGGCCGCGCAGGCACTCTGAGCAGGTGGGCGGGCACATGGAGCGACGGACGCCCTCTCCGGGTGATCTGTTCCACCCTTAATACGGAGGTGGCTGTCAGTGCCCGCCCGTAGCCTTGGAACCATGCACCAGACACTCCAGCCCGCGGGCCCCGCGCGCCCGTCCGCCGCCGAGGCGAACGAGGCGATCCGGCAGCTCGTCGAGAGCCGGGTGGACGGCGAGTGGCCCTCCGAGGCGTACGAGTTCCTCCTCGAAGAGTGGGCCGCGGCCAGCCGCGCCGAAGCTCAGTAAACGAACAGACGAACAGACGGACAAGTGAGACGACGAGAAGAGGCGCCGGGGCCGAAAAGCCGGAGGGTCTTCTTCTCTTCCCCACCCCCGTTCTCCGCTCCCGTCCCCCCCCCCCATTCGCGTCCAGAGGGGCAACGCCCGAACCACCCCAGCCCCCTCACGG